>CAZBCB010000428.1:0-2790 GCA_964489905.1 uncultured Bacteroidales bacterium | reverse complement strand
CCGATTATTATTCGGAAATGGCTAATTCAACAGATAAATTACAAATATTTAAAAAAGATGAAAAGACAAATTTCTTTTTTAATGATTCTTTTTTCATTCGGCACAATGCTTGCGCAGGTTGCTGATAGCCTTCAACTCATTGATTGCTTCAGACTGGCTGAAGAAAGGTACACAGGAAACAAACAAATAACACCGCTTTCTATTGCATCTTTAAATCGGCTGAGAAATTATAACCTTCATTGGCTTCCTTCTGTAACAATCACAGGCCAGGTCACTTATCAATCTGAAATAGTCCAGCTTAAAACATATAACCCTCTGGAAGGAAGACTGGTCAGTATTGACCTCCCGCTTGACCAGTATAAATTTCAGGCTGAAATTACACAATTGCTTTATGATGGAGGAGTGACCCATATTCAGAAAGAAATTGAAAAGAATGCTTTGAACATGAATATTCAACAGGTTCAGATTGATTTACATAGCTTTAAGCAAATTATAAGCCAGATATTTTATTCCATTATACTGGCTGAAAAAAATCATGATATTTTATCACTTGGCCTCGCAAAACTTAAAGAAAAAGAAAACATCATCAGATCAGGTGTCAGCCATGGTGTTTTAACACCTGATAACCTGAGCGTTATTGAAGCAGAAAAACTTACGATTGAACAAAAACTTTCTGATGTAATGAGTGTCAGGCTTGCATTATTTAACCAGTTATCGGTTTTACTCGATACAACTTTTGCACCTGAAATAAAACTCAATCTTCCTGAGTTTTATCCTTCCGAAAATGAGAATACAGAACGTCCTGAATATAAATTGTTTGAACTTCAGAAACAACAGTTAGGTTTTAACCAGAAATTGCTTAAAGCAGCTGATTTTCCTAAACTATCTGCCTTTGCTCAGTTGGGTTATGGCAGGCCGGGTTTTGATTTTCTGAACGATAATTTTCATGAGTATTATCTGATTGGAGCCGGATTTAAATGGAACTTCATCCGTTATGGAGAAACTAAAAGAGAAAGAAAAATACTTGAACTTAATAAAGAATTAATTGATATCAGGCAGGAAATGTTTGATAAGAATTTAAAAATTAGTCTTGGTAATGAATTACAGAATATGAATAATTACAAAGAAATGATTGAAAAGGACAAAAAGATTATTGAACTCAGAAAATCTGTAGCTGATGCTTCCTTTTCAAAACTTAACAATGGCGTGATCACATCTGCTGATTTCATTGCTGATATGAATGCTGAATTGCAGGCAAAACTTCAGCTTGAAAGTCATCAGATTATGCTTATGCAAGCAACAACAAATTACAAACTTATTAAAGGAGAATTTTAATTATGTAACCCGCATGTTAAAAAATGTTTAATACAAAGGTGGATGCATGAAATCTCAAAGAGTATCGTAAAAATACTGAATTTGAGGCATGTGGGTTCCATCCGGCCTTTGAAATTTAAAATTTTATTCAGATGAAACGCTATTCTTTTGTTAATTGTCTGACACAGTGGTTACTGGTTTTAATTATGCCTGTTTTAATGATTTCAGCTTGTTCTTCAGAAAACAATCAGGCCGATGCTTATGGAAATTTTGAATCTACAGAAATTATTGTTTCAGCCCAGATGCAAGGTACATTGCTTTCGTTTGATATTGATGAAGGAAATTATATTCTGAAAGACAAATGTGTTGGTGTTATTGATACTATACCTGTTTCAATAAAACGGAGCCAGTTAATGGCTCAACGAAAAGTTACCTTTGCAAAAAAGCTTAACCTTGACGCACAACTCAGGGTCCAGGAAGAACAACGATCAAATCTCGTGCGTGAGCTTAACCGCGTTGAACGTATGCTTAAGGAAAATGCTGCCACTCCGCAGCAATATGATGATCTTGAAGGTAAGCTGAAGGTGACGGATGCACAGACTGCTGCCCTGAAATCGCAATACAGTTTGATATCGGCTGAATTATCGGTAATTGATGCACAACTTGCTGAAATAAAAAATCAAATTGAAAAATGTCTGATCATTAATCCGGTAGAAGGTACTGTTCTTGTAAAATATGCAGAACAGGGAGAAATTGTTACACCGGGGAAATCATTATACAAAATTGCCAATCTTAAGGAAATGGATCTCAAAGTATTTATCAGTGGCGCTCAGCTTGCTGATATAGCCATCGGTGATAGTGTGATAGTACGTATTGACAAGGGAAAGAAAGAATACCATCTGCTGAAAGGATTAGTAAGCTGGATTGCTGATGAAGTTGAATTTACACCTAAAATCATTCAAACCAAAGAGGAAAGGGTTAATATGGTTTATGCTGTTAAAATTAAAGTAAAAAACGATGGCAGTATAAAAATAGGCATGCCGGGAGAGGCAATTTTTATAAAACGAAAATAATAAAATAAAATTTTATGAGGATACATACATTATATCATGAGCCTTATGAAGGCTGCGGAAATATAAAAGACTGGGCAAATCTGAAAGGATATAAAATAACTGAAACGGCGCTCTATAATAATGATCCTTTACCTGAAATAAATGATTTTGATATGTTGGTTGTCATGGGTGGAGCAATGAGTGCCAACGATGAAGAAAAATACAACTGGTTAAAACAAGAAAAAAAATTGATCCGGAGCGCATCTGAATCCGGCAAAGCTGTATTTGGAATTTGCCTGGGAGCTCAATTAATTGCCAGTGCCTTCGGTGCACGTGTCTATCCAAATAAGCACAAGGAAATTGGTTGGTTTCCGGTTGAATTTCATAAAAATGGTTTAAATCCGTCTCTGCAGCAAATTTTACC
>CAZBCB010000427.1:0-2790 GCA_964489905.1 uncultured Bacteroidales bacterium | reverse complement strand
GGTCTGAAGGGAAAATTTAACCTTGTTAACATTACCCCGGGTGACATAATAACTGGAGCTTCAATAAACAAAATAAAAAATACTTCACCCGATGATGTGTTGCTTTTAGATCTTTCAGATACAGATACACTGAGTGATTTGCAGAAAAATATTATCAGTAAATTTAAGGGTGAGTTAAAACAGTCAGACAATTATCCTGCGGCCGGTGTTATTGAAATAACCTCAGACAAACTTGTATGGAATGTATCAACTCAAAGCAGCCGGAAGCTCTGGATAATTACGAATAAGGCTTTTAAGCCTTGTTCTGATTGTGTTGCCAATGTTAACATCAAAAACAGGTTTATCCGGCAAAAGAAAACCCGGAATATTATTGCTTACTGCAGAGGTTTGCAAAAGCCTGATTCATTTATTGTATTTACAGCACATTATGATCATCTGGGATTAATGGGTAATAACACCTGTTTTCCCGGAGCCAATGATAATGCTTCAGGCATTGCTATGTTACTTTCACTCGCGCATTATTTTGCAGACCATCCTCTTGATTACAGCATTCTTTTTATTGCCACTTCTGCTGAAGAATTAGGGCTGGTCGGCTCGGGCTATTACACACAATATCCTTTGTTTGACCTGAAAAAGATCAGGTTTTTAATAAATTTCGATCTGGCTGGCACGGGGGAAGAAGGCATTACAGTGGTTAATGCAAGTGTTTTCAAGGACGAATTTCAAAAGCTTTTGCAAATTAATAATAAAGAAGGCTTTTTGCCTGATATTAGAAGCCGTGGCGAAGCATGTAACAGTGATCATTGCTTTTTTTACAAAAAAGGCGTGCCATGCTTTTATATCTATACGCTTGGCGGAAGCAAAGCCTATCATGATATTTACGATACCGCCAATGCTATAAGTATGGCTGCTTTTGAAAATTATGTCAGGCTGATCATACGGTTTGTTGAGGAGTTTTAAGTGCTGATGTGTTAATATGCTTATGTGTTTATAGATTTAATCAACAAGGTAACATCATTGTATTAGTATTTTCAACGTCGTTACAGATGGTTGGTTTTTTAATGAAATAAGATAAATCCCTTTCGCTAAAGGATTGGATATTTCAACATGTTCAGACGGATTAACATTAAATTCAGCAATTATCCGTCCGGTTAAATCAATTACCTGTGCTGTTTCAGGTTTTGATAATCCTTCAATATATATCACAGGTTTATTTTTCCTGTAGTATAAAACAATCTTTGTTTCGGGTAATAATAAATAATTATCAGCCATAGATGTGCCAGTAATATAAAACCCCACCATATTGCTCCATGAGGCTGTATTTTTATCATCAAATGCCAGAGCTTGAACAGCGTGGTAACCTGCTGAAGTTGCATTATATGTTATTGAAAAGGGTGATTCAGCATCTGATCCGATGTAACGATTATTTACATAAAACAACACGCGCTTAATATATCCGTCAGCATCATAAGCGTCGGCCTGAATATCAACAGTTACTGACGATAAATGCTGATTTTCTGATGGAACCGTGATATCAACAGAAGGAATAATATTTGCCGGAATAGTATTGTTGATATATATGGGCGAACTTACAGCTTCATCACCATCCTGCTGACGGACAATAATATAGAAATAGTCGCCATTGGCAGCATTAACATTAATGGGGATAATCGGCAGTGTATCAAAAACATGATATTCATCTGACAATTGACCGTTACGAATGATTTTAATACTGGTAAAGAATTCATTATCAGCATCATGAAGTCTTATTTCTCCGGTATAGTTTCCTGAAGCAATTCTGCTTCCCAATTCGCTGCCGTTTATTTTGAATGACATTTCAATATTTCTGTCAAGTGTGGAATAGAACCGCCGGGCTTTAAAAGCATCCATAAGCTCCTCTCTTGTCAGGTTATTTGCCAGAACAGCCACATTGAACGGGTTGGTACCCCAGTTTTCATCATGTGTATCATCGCCTCCCCATGCGCCAATATACCAGCCTTTTTGAATAGCTTCGTCAAAATATGACAAACCACCATCTTTGTTATAGTAACCATCGTTGTAAAAGTACTGATAAAAACCTGCGTTTCCGTTCCAGATTTCCATACCGGCAAGCCGCTCTGATGGTGTATTGTTAAAATGGTTAAATTCATTATCAGTAATGACTGAATATCCGGGATGATTAAAAAAAGCTATACATTCGTTTGAATTAATCCAATTGAGCAGATTTGAAAATGTAAATGTTGGCAGGTTTAAAGATGAACAGAAATTATCTGAGCCAATAATATTAATATGTCCGTAAATAATGCTTGACCATTCGAACCCCCAGAAAGTAACATACTCATCATTAATGTAATAACGATTAGCTTTGCGTTTCATGGCTTCCCATTCGTCATTTGATAATAATTCAGCATGATCGCTTAATCCAAAAAAATCATAACCTCCAATTTCATGCGCATATCTGTATGCTTCATCTGCAGTGCCTGCTCCATCAGAATAACTGCAATGATTATGCAGGTCGCCGAAATAAACATTAAAGCCACCTATGTTTGGATGCTGTGCCAGTATAGGACTCAGAAAAGCAATGACAGTCAGAAACAGAAAATATTTTCTTCCTTTGCCGGTGCTGATTAGCGATGTAAAAAACATGATCAGATAGGATTAAAACTGGCTATAAACATTATGAAATGAAATTAGTCAACAGAAACGCAATATGTATATTGTTTCTGTTGCTTTTTCCGACAAACAAAATCTTTCATTCCGAAATTTCGGAATGATTAGATTTTGTTAGTC
>CAZBCB010000426.1:0-2801 GCA_964489905.1 uncultured Bacteroidales bacterium | reverse complement strand
TCAATAAAAACACAGTATGTATTTAAACCTGTTGTTTCTATTGACTATCCCGACAAACAAAATCTTTCATTCCGAAATTTCGGAATGATTAGATTGTGATAGGTCGATTCGTCAATTGAAAAAATCAATTGACGAATTGGGGATAAACTCAAATCAGGCATTAAAAATGCTTTTTCCATTAAGAAATTGTAATTCAATAATTTATAATATAATTTTGACCCAAATTAATCCATAGTAGAGGATATTTTCATCCTTTCTATTATTTAATCAGAAATAAACTATTGATTCTGACGGGATATATTAATACCTGTCCCGGTTTTCCTGCTTCTTCTCTGTCAGGTATTTCCAGTATTTTTTTGGAACTTTCTGGCGGTGTAATTTTAAATTAAGACGTTCATTAATACAAATAGAACGAAAATATTGCTTCCACAACCGCTGAAAAAGAAGTTCATCGGCTGATAATACTGTTTCGTCAACATCGCCCGAAGAGAAATCTATGATATCACTTTCAAGTGTAACCCATTGAATTTCAATACCATTATAATAATATCCCTTTTTGCGTTTTAAGTCATAGATCATCCATTGCTGATTGGCAAAACGATTACGGAAATGCCCCAATGCCATGGGAATAACATCATAATCGGGTCCGTATGCAGCAAAATAAATATTATCCGCTGTTTTCTGAAAACGGATAAATTGTGCTACTCTTTCAGCCTCACGTGAAACCTTTCGGTATGCTTTTTTCACTTTAAGCACATCAGGGTCTGCATAATTTTCAATAATGCCAGGTCCCTTCTCAAAAACTTTATATATTAATCTTAATAACGGCAAGTCAATACCATCAATGCCAGAAAAATGAACACGAAAAAGCCGGTTTGCCCTTTGTTCTGTAATTTTTTGTACCAGTGCATTCCATACCCTGTCGGCTTTTTTTGTATCTGTGACAATGACAACATTCCTTGACCATAATTCTGTTGCAACATCCTTCATTGCCTTAATGTCGTCCGGCATTTCCCTGCGTTCGTACAATTCAAATACGGCTGTAAGCAAACCATCAAAAGATTTATCATAGTAAAATATCAAAGGCTGATTTAACATGATGAATTTAAAACAAAGTAAGTTGTACCGTGCCGTCAGTTTTGTGTTTAGGTTTAACCTGCTCGGTAAACAACCTGCGCAGGCCATCAGGCCTGAGTTCATTAATTGTTGCATGAGCCAGTTCTCCGCATGTTATAAAATATTTTGCCCGTTTCATCACCACACCCATTTTTTTGAGGTTTTCTGATGTCAGCCGTTGGTATTTGCGTGAAGTTACTATAAGTTTTGCAGAACGGGGGCCGATTCCGGGTACTCTTAATATCATTGCATAGTCGGCTTTGTTAATGTCAACAGGGAACAAATGAGGATGTCGTAAAGCGTAGCTTAGTTTCGGATCAATTTCAAGGTCAAGATTGGGATTTGCATCATTTACAATTTCATCCATACTGAACTGGTAAAAGCGGAAAAGCCAGTCGGCCTGATATAAACGGTGTTCGCGTAATAACGGAGGTTCATTTAGTGAAGGCA
Organism: uncultured Bacteroidales bacterium; assembly: GCA_964489905.1. Taxonomy (GTDB): domain Bacteria; phylum Bacteroidota; class Bacteroidia; order Bacteroidales; family UBA10428; genus UBA5072. The sequence goes on along the minus strand of CAZBCB010000426.1, from coordinate 1,235 downwards.
AACGTTTATCATAAGCATTAACAGGAATAAAACCTGAATAATAAACCCTTTTAAGATTATGGCTTTTATATAAATAAGCGGCAGTGGTCAATACCTGTCTGTCGCTTTCGGGTGTGGCTCCTATGATCATCTGGGTGCTTTGTCCGCCAGGTGCAAAAGCTTTGACTGTATGATATAGTTTCCTTTCTTCCTTGCTTTGTAAAATCCCTTGTTTTATCAATTGCATCGGCTGCAATATCTTTTCAAAGTTCTTTTCTGGCGCCAGCAATTTAAGATGTTCTTCGGTGGGAATTTCAATATTAACACTCAAGCGGTCAGCATAAAGTCCTGCTTCCCTGGTGAGAGCAGGACTGGCACCAGGTATGGTTTTCAGATGAATATATCCATTATAATGATGTACTGTTCTGAGCTCTTTTGCCACTCTTATCATGCGTTCCATAGTATAATCGGCATTTCGGGCAATGCCGGAGCTCAGAAAAAGACCTTCAATATAATTACGCCTGTAGAATTCAATGGTTAATTCCACCAGTTCTTTTACAGTGAAAGCCGTACGCGGTATGTCATTACTGCGGCGGTTGATACAATAAGCACAATCATAAATACAATAGTTAGTAAGCATTATTTTAAGCAGGGAAATACAACGTCCATCCTCAGCCCAACTGTGACATATACCCCATGGAGTAGCATTTCCTATGCCTTTGCCTGTATTGGGTCTCCTGTTGCCGCTTGAAGCACAAGACACATCATATTTTGCAGCACCTGCAAGTATTTTCAACTTATCAAGTGATTCCTGACGCATTTTTAATCAAAATCATTCTTTTTAATATAATAAAATAACAATTACAATTGCATCATTCATCCGTATTCTTTTATCTTTATTCTGCTTTTTATTTATGCGCAGAATAATATCCATAGGGCTATCGGTTTTATTTTTATATTATACTGCAGGCTACTTTATCACATTTAAGGCCGAACAATACCTTATTAAACAAATTGTCAAACAGCGTCTTAAAAGCCAGATATCTGACGAAGAGCTTACCTGCCTCGTTTTTAACCCTTCTTCAATAGACTTCAGTCAAATTGAATGGCTTGAAAAACATGAATTTCGTTACCGTGGCAAAATGTATGACATTGTGCGTCAATATGTTGACAATAAAGGATTTATTTATTATTACTGTATTAACGACAGGCAGGAAGAAGAACTGATAAGCCATTCAATTTGACTGAAGTTTATT
>CAZBCB010000425.1:1853-2803 GCA_964489905.1 uncultured Bacteroidales bacterium | reverse complement strand
AAGTACCAGTAATGCGATAATGATTCTGATGGGGAAAAGGATTTTTTTAAAAAAGGCTTTTTTATCACTCATATAGTAATTCCATGCTTTTCACCTGATATAATCAACAATCATTTGTAAAAGCATATAATCTACCATTATACACAAGATAAGTTCATACGGATTTTCAATTAATTCATCTATCTTGTAGAATTATCCTCAATACAGACAGATCGATTTAGCCGTTTTGTTTTTTTCTGATGATATAATGTATGCGGTAAATGGCAGGATTTCAGGGGCATAAAGGATTTGAAATGGAGCTTGTTGACTTAGTTGAAATCATCAGCCAAAGTAGATTTTTTAAAGATGAAAGCAATCTTTTTAAGCTCCTACTGGTAATATTTTTTATTTCCATACAAATTGGCGGCCTTTTTTTAGTTTTGATTTTATCCGGTTATGTATTCTACAGACAGATTGTCCCTGCTCCAACGATTACTCAAGTGGCATATGTAGCTGAAACACAAAATCAAGTTCAAATCCTTGTACCGACTGAAAATAACACCTCTTTTCCACAGAATACTGAAGAACCAGTGCAAGCGACACAGCAAGAAGTTGCTACATCTACAAATCAAGTGGAGACCATAAATACCGAGGTTGAAATTCCAACAGAAATCCCCCTTCCCACTCAGGAAATTACTCCCACTCCTCAATGGACCCCAACCACGATTGTCGCCAGTATTTCGATCATTAGCAATGATATTTGTTCCCCCATCAGTGGTGTGGACATTTTCGAGTTATCTTCTGTGATTTCTCAGGCTTATAATGTTCCTAATCCTTATTCAGATAATGGACATCATGGGGTAGACTTGGGATCATACAATTATCATGGTAATAATTTATACGGATATCCGATTCAATCGATCTTTCCCGGAAGGGTTGCGGGGATTACGGTCAACCGTCCGCCTATCGGG
>CAZBCB010000425.1:0-1843 GCA_964489905.1 uncultured Bacteroidales bacterium | reverse complement strand
GATGAACTTCCTGAAAGACTGATGGAATCTCTGAATATTGAATCAGATCAATCCCTCTATCATATGTATTCACATATGATAAATCCTCCTGATTTTGATATTGGTGATCGGGTAGATTGCGGTACAATGTTGGGAAACCTGGGGCAAAGCCAGACAGCAGAAGCCCACCTTCATTTTGAAACCCGCGTAGGAGCAAGCGGTTATGATATTGCAAGTATGGCTTTCTACGACACTTCAGCAACAGAGGCCGAAAGTTCCACATATTTATGGTGGCGGACAAGTGGCGATTTAATGCCATTCGATCCCATGAGTTTGTTTGTTAATACCTATTAGTTGATTTATTATCATCCCTGGAGTGAAGATGTATCAAAGAAAAAAGAGTAAAAGGGATATACCAGATGACTATCAAAAGAAGCCACAGTTAACCCTGCCTTCCATTTTCATTGTTGCATTCATTGTCTCAGCAGCTTGCTTGTGTTTAAATATTGGGCTTACATCTTTTGCTGCAATATCAGCCGGAATTTATACTGCTATGAAGAATTCCACTCCATTAGAGATCGCTTTCAGTATTCCCATCCCGACCGCGTCTGAGACTGGGTTGCCTATTCCAGCAAATACCGAGTTGGTCGAAGCCTTCACACCTTCTCCGAGTTCTACACAGGAGACTGTAATTTTGGAAGACACATTTACGCCGGGACTAGAAGCGACACATACCCATACACCTCGCCCGACAACTACATCTACCCCGACAGATACCATGACACCGACAGATACTCCAATCCCCACAAGTACTGTAACCCGAACACCATTGCCTACCGCCACAATGGATGCAACAGAGAAAGCAGGAGGCATGGCTGGAATCGTGCAGCAGTTGTATGATGCCAATATATTATCTACAACGGATGGGGAATATTTCAGTATTCCTGATTATGACAGCAATTGGGCGCAGACGGACTCCTACCAAAAAACTTATACGGGATATGAACCCGTTAATATTGTCATCCAGGCCGAAGCAACATGGCAGGTATATGAAAATACAGGAAACTGGACCGAATCCGGTTGCGGAATTGTTTTTCATGAAAATGATCAGGAAGATCACTTCCTCGTGGTTTTTAATATGGGAGGACAGGCATTGTTATGGCGAAGAATGAGCGGAGGTTTTTCGAAATTGGGAATTTCCTATCGCTACGAAGTCAATCATGATATTGCCCAAGCCAAAGTCATGATTGCCGTTGAGGATAACTGGATTACTATCTTTGTCAACAATGAAGAAATCTATCATTATTATCACCCTTACCTTGAATCGGGAAAACTTGCTTTTACTGTCATTTCCGGTAGCGCAATTGATTATGGAACTCGTTGCACTTTGTCAAATATTGAACTCTGGGAAATACATAAATAATTCTTGCTATTGCAAATAAGGCTTCGTTTTATCATCAGGAGGAATACATGTCAAATCGTTCAGTTCGTGATGGAGTAGTCCTGGTAGGTGGATTTCATTTCCTTATGGCATTTCTTTGTGTGATTGCCGCAGCAGCGGTATTTGTCTATGCAGTTCTACCACCCATAAGCGATGGTGTTGCCGGATTAACACAAAAGTTATTTCTTCCAGAGCTCGGAATCATTTTAGGTCTTATTATTGCAGGCGGTTATGCTGCAACCGGGGCTGGCTTAATTCAATTGAAAAATTCTGCCCGCATGGCAGCGATTTTTATTGGGGCATTGGGTATTTTGGGCGGATTTATTGGTGTTATGAGCTCTGTTGTTGCAAGAATTGTTGGGCAGGCTCAGACAGATTGGTTATCTGTCATATTTTTAGGCATGGCGACGATATGCGTATATT
>CAZBCB010000424.1:0-2808 GCA_964489905.1 uncultured Bacteroidales bacterium | reverse complement strand
TTAAACTAAATATTGATTTTTTTATACAATGCCTTCATCAGATACCTGAATTGAATGTAGTGCTTAAAAGCCCTGTTATAAAAACTTCTGAAAAAATTAACATTTTCATACTTGCTTTTACTTCAAATGTTCATCCTTTAACCTTATCATTTTTTAATCTTGTCCTTACCAATAACAGAGAAGTATTCCTTGAAGCCATCTGCCGGCATGTTCTTTTTTTATACAATAAAATAATGAACATAAAACAAGGATTGCTGGTGACAACTAAGCCTATGGATATTCAAACCAAAGAAAAAATTGTCAGTGTTATTGCAAAAAAACTCAATACTAAAATTGAACTACAAGAAAAATATGATGAAACCTTGCTGGGTGGATTTATTCTGAGAATTGAAGACCAGCAGATTGATGCAAGCATTGCTTCAAAGGTTGCAAGATTAAAAAACGAACTATATGCCTGACATAAAATAATAAAAAACAACTGATAATATTGTATATATCATGACATCGATTAAGCCTTCGGAAGTTTCAAAGATTTTGAAGCAGCAATTAAGTAACATTTCTTTAAAAGTTGAAATTGAGGAAGTTGGTACTATTCTTCAGGTAGGTGATGGAATAGCCCGCATTTACGGCCTTTCACAGGTAAAATCCAATGAGCTGGTCGAATTTGAATCGGGTATGCAGGGAATAGTCCTTAACCTCGAAGAAGATAATGTAGGTGCTGTTTTGCTCGGATCGTCCGAAAAAATTAAAGAAGGAGACCTTGTAAAACGCACAGGTCGTATTGCCTCCATTAAAGTCAGTGAAGGGATGCTTGGAAGAATAATAAATACTCTTGGCGATCCTATTGATGGGAAAGGCCCGATAACAGGCAAAACTTATGAATTACCCTTTGAAAGAAAAGCACCTGGCGTAATATTCAGACAGCCCGTAAATGAGCCTTTACAGACAGGTATTAAGGCCATTGATGCCATGATTCCAATTGGCCGTGGCCAGCGTGAACTTATCATTGGTGACAGACAGACTGGTAAAACATCTATTGCTGTCGATACTATCATTAATCAGAAAGAATTTTATGAACGTGGCGAACCTGTATATTGCATTTATGTTGCCATAGGACAAAAAGGTTCAACCGTTGCCAACATTGCAAAAACCCTCGAACATTACGGCGCCATGCCTTATACAGTTATAGTATCTGCTACTGCATCCGACCCTGCTGCCTTGCAGTTTTATGCGCCTTTTGCAGGTTGTGCTATTGGAGAATATTTCAGAGACACAGGACGCCCTGCACTCATTATTTACGACGATCTATCAAAACAGGCAGTTGCTTACCGTGAAGTTTCATTGCTGTTAAGACGCCCCCCGGGACGTGAAGCTTATCCGGGAGACGTTTTCTATTTACATTCAAGATTACTTGAACGGGCTGCAAAAATAATTAATAATGATGATATAGCAGCTCAAATGAATGACCTGCCTGATGCTCTAAAAGGTATTGTAAAAGGTGGAGGATCACTTACTGCTTTGCCTATCATTGAAACTCAGGCAGGTGACGTATCTGCTTACATCCCCACAAATGTTATCTCAATAACTGACGGACAAATATTCCTTGAAACAAATCTTTTCAATGCAGGCGTCAGGCCGGCAATTAATGTGGGTATTTCAGTATCACGAGTCGGTGGAACTGCTCAGATAAAAGCGATGAAACGTGTTGCAGGTACTCTTAAACTCGACCAGGCTCAATATCGTGAACTTGAAGCATTTTCTAAATTCGGTTCTGACCTCGATGCTGCCACACTTGCCATTCTTGACAAAGGCGCTAAAAATGTCGAAATACTCAAACAGAACCTCCATTCTCCTATGCCGGTTGAAAAACAAATCGCAATTATTTTCTGTGGTACCCGGGGATTATTGGCTAATATCCCTGTCGATAAGGTCAAGACTTTTGAAGAGGAATTCCTTAACTTTCTTGAAATCAAACATAAAAATATTTTGGAATCATTGAAAAAAGGCATATTAACCGAAGAAACCGAAAAGCTCCTTGAGGCCATTGCTCTGGAAATTATTGAAAACTATAAATAATTATATGCATCATGCCGAGCCTGAAGGAAATAAGAACCAGATTAGCATCGGTTAAGTCCACCAGACAAATAACCAATGCCATGAAAATGGTGTCTGCGGCAAAACTCAGAAAAGCACAGGATGCAATCCTGCAAATGAGACCATTTTCAAACAAATTAAAGGAAATTTATCAAATTGCCAGCGAAGCACTTGAAGAAAATGTTCAAAACGTCTTTTTCCAACCTAATAATTCTGATCATATCCTTATTATTTTAATTTCTTCAAACAGAGGCCTTTGTGGAGCATTTAATTCAAATGTCGTTAAGAAATGTCTTTCTTTGATTAACGAAAAAATTGAAATGGGAATTAATGAAAATAATATCGATATTATCTGCATTGGTAAAAAAGGATTTGATGGGCTTAAAAACAAAAAGGTTAAAATTGTCGATACCAATTTTACTATCTTTGATCAGCTTACATTTGAAAATACCAGAAAAATAGCTGATCAGCTTATTAATAATTTTATAAATAAAAAATATTCATCCATTGAACTGATATACAATCAATTCAGAAATGCTGTTATGCAGGATGTGGTGATTGAACAATTTTTACCGCTTGTCTTCGAAAAATCACCTGAAGATTTTTATGAAGAAAAATATTATTATATCTACGAGCCTTCAGTCAATGAGCTATTAGATAATCTTATTCCGGTATCCTTACGAATTCAGTTTCATAAAGCATTACTTGATTCCT
>CAZBCB010000423.1:0-2814 GCA_964489905.1 uncultured Bacteroidales bacterium | reverse complement strand
ATTAATGCTTCTTTATATTTTATAAGTGTTTCATCAGGTATTATTATTTTGCAACCGGTCATTTGGTTTATCAGTTCAATTAAAAATTCATTGAATGCTCCTCCACCGGTAACCAGCATACTGGCCTGTTTGTTTTTTCGTATGGCTGAAGCTATCTGGCCGGCTATATGTTGATATACTGTCCTTAACCGGTCGGGTATTGAATAATTACTGTTATTGATTAGCGGGAGAAAATATTTTTCAAGCCATTCACGACCGAGTGATTTTGGAGGCGGGGCATTGTAATAAGTTATTGATTCAAGAGCCTTTAGCAGGGGTGCAATAATATTACCAGATCTGCCCATTTTCCCCTTGTCATCAAACGCATATCCGGTTAAACCTGCAAGATAATTAATCACCGTATTAACCGGGCAGATGTCATAAGCAATTCTACGATTGTTTTCGCAGTATGAAATATTTGCAAACCCTCCTAAATTAAGACAATAATCGTAGTTGCCAAATAAAAGTTCATCGCCTGCGGGAACCAGCGGTGCACCCTGGCCTCCCAGTGCTACATCAAACGCACGAAAATCACAAACAGTTGTTATCTGGCAGGTAGCAGCTATCATAGCTCCATCGCCTATCTGAAAGGTAAGCCCTTCCGATGGCATGTGAAAAACAGTATGCCCATGTGAAGCAACCAGATCAGGATTCAGTCCATCTTTACAAAAACTGTTAACCTGATCACCAATGTATTGGCCATACTTTTTATGTAGTAATAAAAATTCAGTAAGGCTTAACTTATGTGCAAGGGACAACTGATCATGCCAGTATCCGGAATAAGGAACAGTCGATGCTTTTTCAATGCTGTATTTCCAACCTGAGATTTCTTTCCAGAATCTGCAGAATGCAAGATCAAGGCCGTCAAGACTGGTGCCGGACATGATGCCAAGTACATTATATATTTTCATGAATTATTGATAAAGTTGTTAATAATAAAAATATCCTGAAAATTTACTCATATTATTTTTATTATCTGTTATGATTAGCTCAAGCTGATGAAGTTTATCATGAGTCAATCTGGCAGCATCTGTTTTGTAAAAAATCAGGTCAGATTTAGGTTCATATTCAAACAAAGCCCATTTGCCATCAATATAACCATTGTATGTGCTTATACCGGCTAAATTATCCCTAACCTGAAATGAAATTATTTGATTTTCAGCATATTTTCTTTTGCTGACAAAAGTGACAGGATTGATTTCCGGAGGAACAGTGTCAATGGCAACGGCAAACCTTCCGAATTTATTGACGGTTGTTGTTATAAAACCTTTGGCATAGCTACCTCCCTGGGCAGTAAGCTTGTTATTTTTTTCAACCTGAACTATAAGTGCTTTGGTGAGCAACTGATGAGGCAAGGCAAAAGGCTTTACTGATAAGATATATGATTTATTTAAAGGTGTTAATTCATTATGAATGACATGTATGTCTGATACCAGTGAGTCATTTGATTTTTCTGTTTTGTAGCTGAATGCAATATTATCAAATAAAGCATCCTTAGGTACAACAATTTTTATATTTTCATTTTCAAAAACATTCAGGCTGTCGTAATAAAAAGTTGCCACAACAGATGAATCTGTAGATTCAGGAGACTGAGACACATTGTATTTAACACTTTTGACAATGAAGCTGAGTGATGTCTGATTATCAGCTGCATCTTTAACTACAATGCTGACGTTGTGTTTAAGTGAATCAGAAAAATTGCATATTCCCTGGTTCAGTACTTTGGAATATATGTTAAGTTTATTATTTGGATCAAGAAAGAGCTTTTGTATTTTGCGACCCGAAGTCATTTTTTCGGCGTAATCAATATGGCTGTTAACATAAGAGCCATGGCTAAAGGGAATCTTATCAAGTTCATAAGCAAACCTGAGCGTGTCGTCAATCTTAAGTGATACCGCCAGAGGACTGCATTCATTGGAAGCTCCGTTCAGAAAATCATATGTTTCAATGCCGAATCCGATATTTCCCCAAACCTGAACAGGTCTTTGCAAGGTTATCTTATTTTCTCCACCTTTATTAATGAGAATGATCTTTTTTCCTGTCGTACTGTCAACCTGGGCATGAGTATCCATCGGATAAATAGCCATGCAGTAAATACGCGGAGGCCGGTTATCAGCAACAGGAAAACCAAATTTTAACGGATTCAATGGTATTTCACCTGAATGATTACGTATTTCAAAATGAAGATGCGGCCCCGATGACCTTCCGGTATTACCTGAATAGGCAATAAGCTGGCCCCGTCTGACAGGAAATTTTTCTGGATCCGGATACAGTTCAATGATATGTTTGTGCTTTCGGTATTGCTGACTTTTTACATATTCTTCAATTTCCGGAATAAATTCCCTGAGATGGCCGTAAACAGTTGTATAACCTGAACGGTGTTTAATATAGAGAGCCTTACCATAAGCACCGGTTTGAATGCTGATACGCGATATGTAACCCGAATCAGCTGCATATACACTTTTGCCTTCAACCTGTTCGGTTTTAAAATCAAGACCGGTATGAAAGTGGGTGCTTCGGATTTCTCCGTAGTTACCGGAAAGAATTAAGGATATATCAAGCGGGCTGACAAATATCCCTGAACGGACAGATTCTTGTGCTGCCAGATGATCAACAAAAAATAAAAGCAGAAAGAAAATGAGAAAACTACCGTATTGAAATTTCATTAATTTAAAATATTATGGTAAAATTTTTAACAAGTGAAAACAAAACTAAAACTTATTATGTTTTGAATATAAAAATAAACCAATAAATTATTAAATTTGTTTTATAATA
>CAZBCB010000422.1:0-2829 GCA_964489905.1 uncultured Bacteroidales bacterium | reverse complement strand
GGTATATTTTAACGTTCCTTTTTATCGCCGTAAAATGCAGGAATTGGGTCTTGGCCCTGAAAGCATTCAAACCATCGACGATATTACTAAATTACCGTTTACAACAAAGGATGATCTTCGCGATAATTATCCTTTTGGTCTGTTTGCATTGCCAATGAGCGAAATAGTGCGGCTTCATGCTTCATCAGGTACAACAGGCAAGCCTACTGTGGTTGGATATTCAAGGCGTGATATCGGGACATGGTCAGAGGTAATGGCGCGAACCCTTACTGCTGCCGGAGCCACAAGGCACGATTTCATTCATGTGGCTTATGGTTATGGGCTTTTTACAGGCGGATTGGGTTTGCATTACGGAGGTGAAAAAATCGGAGCTTCCGTTATTCCGGTTTCTGGAGGTAATACCAAAAGACAACTTCAGCTTATGCAGGATTTTGGAAGCACTATACTGGCCTGCACACCAAGTTATGCCCTTTATCTGGCCGAAGCCATTGAGGAAAGCGGAATCAAACGAAGTGACCTGAAGCTTAGAGCAGGAGTATTTGGTGCCGAACCATGGACCGAAAATATGCGAAGAGAAATTGAAGAAAAACTTCAGATTAAAGCTATTGATATTTACGGACTGAGTGAGATTATCGGACCGGGCGTGGCCAGCGAATGTCTTTTTCAGCATGGTTTGCATATCAACGAAGATCATTTTTACCCTGAAATTATAAACCCCGAAACACTTGAAGTGTTGCCTCCGGGCCAAACAGGCGAACTTGTTTTTACGACCATAACAAAAGAAGGGCTTCCTTTGATACGATACCGAACCCGCGACCTGACGCGTTTACATTATGAAAAATGTGAATGCGGCCGAACACTGGTAAGAATGGAAAAATGCCTCGGACGTAGTGATGATATGCTTATCATCAGAGGAGTAAATGTATTTCCTTCACAAATTGAAAGCGTATTGCTTGAAATGAGTGAAATTAAACCTCATTACCTGCTGATTATTGACCGCATCAATAACCTCGACGAAATAGAAATTCAGGTTGAAGTAGAAGAACAGTTCTTTCAGGATAAGATCGGTCAATTGATGTCACTGAAACAAAAAATACAGAATAACCTCGAAAGTTCACTGGGTCTTTCTGTTAAAGTTACACTGGTTGAACCCAAAACAATAGAGCGTAGCGAAGGAAAAGCCAAACGCGTGATTGATAAACGTAAGCTATGAAAATTAAAATTAAGCTACCTGCATGGATAAATTACCATTATCAAGGGAAATACTGCACCGATTTGCTGCTGAAATTGGAATAAAAGATATCGGTAAAGCCTCAATACGTGAAATTGTTGCTCTGGTTAACAAAGTCCAGCAAGAACTAAGCATTGAGTATATCAGGCTTGAGATGGGTGTTCCTGGCCTTACTCCGCCACCTATAGCAACAGATGCTGAAATTAAAGCATTAAATAAAGGTGTGGCGTCTTTGTATCCTGATATAGAAGGCGTTACTGAACTTAAAAAAGAAACTTCAAGATTTATAAAGCTATTTCTTGATATCGATGTAAGTCCTGCCGGTTGTATCCCAACATGCGGGTCAATGCAGGGAGCTTTTGCATGTTTTCTTACGGTTAACCGTACAGACAGGAATAAGGAAGGAACCCTTTTTATCGATCCCGGATTCCCTGTTCACAAACAGCAGGTACACATGCTGGGACATGATTATTATTCATTTGATATTTATGATTTCAGAGGTAAAAAACTTGAAGATAAACTCAGAAGTTATCTGGATACCGGTAAAATTTCAAGTATTCTCTATTCAAATCCGAATAATCCTTCATGGATATGCTTCACTGAAGAAGAACTTGAGATTATAGGGACGCTTGCAACACAATATGATGTTATTGTACTTGAAGATCTGGCATATTTTGGCATGGATTTCCGTCGTGATATTTCTGTCCCGGGTGTTGCGCCTTTTCAGCCAACTGTTGCCAAATACACCAGTCAATATATAATAATGATTTCATCTTCAAAGGTGTTTAGCTATGCCGGCCAGCGGTTGGGACTGATGGCTGTGTCTGATGCGCTTTTCTCACGTCGCTACCCCGATCTGAAAAGATATTTCAACACCGATGTGCTGGGTCACAGCATTATTTATGGTGCTATTTATGCCCTGTCGGCCGGCGCCCCTCATTCACCGCAGCTGGCCGTTGCAGCACTTATGAAAGCAGCTTCAGACGGGAATTATAATTTCATTGAGCCGGTAAAAACATACGGTATCAGAGCCGGAAAGATGAAAAAAATCTTTACCGATTCTGGCTTCCACATAGTATATGATACTGATATCGATGTGCCAATTGCCGACGGATTCTATTTTACAATCGGGTATAATGGTCTCTCAGGTGAAGAATTACTTGAAGAATTGTTAAGGTATGGCATAAGCGCTATTACTCTGGGTATTACCGGCAGTACACGTACTGAAGGCTTAAGAATTTGCGTTTCTCATATAAAAGATGAACAAATATCCTTGCTTGAGGAACGACTAAAATTGTTTAACAATAATCACTGTTAAAAAATTTTATGTTTGATAAAACTAAAATAGTTAATATTGTCATCCGGGATTAGTCAACAGTAACACAATAAATATTTAAAAATATTGTTTCTATTGACTTTCCCGGCAAACAAAATTTAAACGTTCCGGAATACCGGAATGATTAGATTTTGTAAGTCGGTTTGTCAATTGAGGTTTAATTGACAAATCTGGGGTCATTTTTGTTATGAACAGCTAACAAACATTATCAAATGATATTTGTTAGTTATTTATCTGTAAAACTGAAAATTATTATGTCATG
>CAZBCB010000421.1:0-2839 GCA_964489905.1 uncultured Bacteroidales bacterium | reverse complement strand
ATCAATAACCTGTTTATTCACTTTGTCAATTGATAAACTATCTATAAAACTATAGTCAAGATTTTGAATAGCTGTATTTTTTAAAGTTTTTAATGTCATTATTTCTTTACCTAACTCATTGGTTAATAATTCAAGGTATGCTGCTTTCTTTTCTCTGAATTCATCTCTATTATATGTTTTACTCAGGAAATCAACCTTATTTTGCAGATTTTTAATCCAGTAATTCTTTTTATATTCCGCCAGACTCATTATCTGATTTTCCTTGTAAAATATTTTATCATAGTCATTTTCCATAAACTGCTGAACGGCAAGTGCCTCATAACCCCATCTTGCTGTCATAAGCTCACCGTACCATGGTATCTTACTGGGCGATGAAATTTTGGGATTAAGCTTTTCATATTTTACTAATACTCCGCTTAGCATGATTTGTGGAATGACCAGAAAAGGTATCAGAATATATATTGTAACAACAGTTTTGAAACTGTCAGAAATCAGCAATCCCATTATATTTGACGATACCCAGGCGCTAAATAGCAGCAACCAGTAATAGAAGTACATATTTTTAATCTCCAGGATGCTATTGCCGATAATGACAAAGGTAAATGCCTGTATGGCTGATATTACCATCATAACGGCTACTTTTGAAAAGAGGTAACTCGACCAGCTGAGGTTCAGGAAGGCTTCTCTTTTAAGTATTTTTCGGTCTTTAATAATTTCTTCGGCGCTCAGAGTTAATCCCATGAAAATGGCTACTATAACCGCCATAAACAGGTAAACAGGAAGATTACTGTTTTCAATGAACTTGTATGTGCTTATTTCAGTTTCACTTACGTTATAATACTTTATTATATATGCTAGAATAAATGCAAGCAGCGGCGCTTCAAAAAATGTGATAATCATATACTGGGTATTTGCCAGTTTGGCAAGTACATCACGCTTTACAAATACCAAAAATTGTTTTAGCCTGTTTGGTATTTTAAACAATATAGATGGAAGATTATTTTGAGAAGTTAGAGTTTCTTCAAGCCTGGGCGCTGATTCATTGTAAATTCTGTTCCATTCGCGGGGTGATATTTTTCGTGTTCGCGTTTCTTTGCCATATTCATCAATAACAAGTGATTCAACAATATTGAAAATCTGTTCCGGATTAACGTTGCCACATACATGACATTCACTCTCAGCCCAGTTGGCATGGTGTACTTTTGATTTGAAGTACATGATTGAATCTACGGGGTTTCCATAATATATAAGATATCCGCCCTGATCCAGAAATAACAGGTTATCAAACATTTTAAATATGTCAGAGGAAGGCTGATGAATGACTACAAAAACAAGCTTACCCTTGTGCGTTAAGTCTTTCAGTAAGTCCATTATGTTTTCGGAATCCCTCGATGATAAACCCGAAGTGGGCTCATCAAGAAACAATACTGCCGGTTCTCGAATCAGTTCAAGTGCTATATTTAACCTTTTTCGCTGCCCTCCGCTGATTTTTTTGTTTAATGGTGTGCCCACCTGTATGTCCTTAATTTCATATAACCCAAGACTCTGAAGCATATTGTTAACCATCTCAATAATCTCATGCCTTGAATAATGGTCAAAACATAATTTGGCATTATAATACAGGTTTTCAAAAACAGTAAGTTCTTCTATAAGTAAGTCGTCTTGCGAAACATGCCCGATTAATCCTTTGGTTTTTTCTTTCTCTTTATAAATATTAATACCATTTATTAATACCTCACCAGTTGCAGGTGGCGTTGAACCATTCAGAATGTTCAGAAGAGTTGATTTTCCGGCACCACTTGCTCCCATAATGCCAATCAAACGGCCTGATTCTTCCCTGAAACTCATAGGGTGCAAGCCTGTATGTCCGGCTCTGAACTTATAACTAATGTTTCTGGCTTCAAATACAATGCGGTGCTGCTGCTCGTCTTCCTTAAACTTACTAACAATATCGCTGTAATATAAGGGTTTAATCAGATGATTACGAATGGATGTCCCGGGGTTGAGCACATAAACCTTATCTTGTTGCAACAGCTGGCCATTCAGATACATTTCGTTTTCGCCAATGTATCTCAGAAAATATAAATTTGCTGTTGATATATTTACAATCCAGAGATGACCATCAAGAAATTCACTGAATAAATGCTTATTTTCCTTGTTGATTGCGCTTTTTTTATTGTTTATTATCAGAAGGTCTTTGCTTGCCGGTATATTGTTAAATGAATTTGTAGTAAATTCCTTTAATAACATCTCTTCTTCATGAGTAATATAAAATGATTCAGAGACAATGCCGATAAATTCCATTTCCTGTTCGCTTATTTCATGCTTGTCGGCTTTGGCAAATTCAAATAACTGCACCAGTACAATGAATTTTTGTTTCTGCGTAAGCTCTTTATTAATGTCATTACATATTCTCAGGATTTTAACTGAATCAGGACCTATACGCTTGTCACCCCGCTCAATTTGTAACGCCTGGTGTTTGCTATAGAAAGCATCAAATACATTAAGGTAATCGTTCACCAGCTCTTCATTAAGCTGTCGCCTCAGAAACGATTCAACAACAGAACGCCTGTCTTTGCCATGGCTTTCAGGCCTGGCAATGATAGCAAATAGTTCCATTAACGCTTGTAAAATCTGTTCACTCATGAGCTAAAAAGATAGGGTCAACCGGTTGCAAATACTATAATTGCTTAGGATATTACGAAATAAAACGTGGTAGGTTACATAATGTGTCGTTTAAAAAACGTAAATATTCCGTAATTTTTTTATGATTTTACAGGTAAAACATAACGTTCTGTTATCAAACGTTTTTGTTATATTTAATGATTTAGCGCATGTT
>CAZBCB010000420.1:0-2882 GCA_964489905.1 uncultured Bacteroidales bacterium | reverse complement strand
GCCTGCATTTTTAAAATATTAAACCTTATTGATTATTTTTATTACCTGAAAGCATTCTTTTGCAAAGATTACTGCTAGCATTCATAACAATCAAGGTCTTACTTTTAAATAATTTTAATATTACCACTAACTTAATGAACATGAACAAAATTATAGCACTGATTATTTTGGCATTAATGTCGTCTGTTTTGCTGTCACAAAATCAGGAACAATCCCGGCAGTTGAGAAAATGTGCACTGGTGATTGGGAACGGCAATTATCGTTCAAGCACTCTGGAAAGTCCCAAAAATGATGCAGGAGCTGTTGCGACTACACTGGAACAGCTTGGATTTAAAGTGTATCAGTATGAAAACCTGAAGCAAAGCCAGATGAAAAAAGCCATTGTAAATTTCGCGGTTTTCAGCTTTTCATACATGCAATCTTCAGCAGCAAGCATAAAACACAGAATAAAAATTTATAATAAGTAAAAATGAAAACAGAAGACTTTAGATTTTTAGTAAGTTGTGCAATAAAAGCACCATCAGGGCATAACACCCAACCGTGGAAGTTTGAAAATATTGACAATGGAATAATCATTCACCCCGATTTTTCAAGAGCATTACCCGTTGTTGATGATGACAACCATGCTTTGTATATCAGTTTGGGGTGTGCCCTGGAAAATATCGTGATTGCATCTACACAGCGAGGTTTTGAATGTATCATTCATTACCCTGAAGATGCAGGAGGCAGTATAAAAGTGTTGTTCGATTCAAACAGTGGATCCCTGGTTCGAGTTGATCCCTTGTTTGATTACCTGTCATCCCGGCAAGTAAACAGAGGAAAATACTCCGACAAAAAGGTTTCTGATGAAGAATTACGCCAGCTAAATTCTTCTTTTAGCCTTAAGGGAGTTTCATTAATCCTGCTGAATGGAAAAGATTCCTTTAAAAATATCATCCCATTAATTATTGAAGGAAATAATTTGCAATTTAACAATAAACAATTTGTGAATGAGCTTACCGGATGGTTTCGATATTCAAAAAGAGAGGCAGAACGAAAAAAGGATGGGTTATGGACAGCGGCAATGGGCTTGCCAGATATGGGTAAACTTATTGGCAATCTGGTTATGAAAAATTTTGTTTCAGCAAAAAGCGAAGCAAAAAGAATTACTGATATTCTTGAACATACTCAGGGTCTTGCCATATTTATCAGCGATGAAAATAATGTTGTTTCATGGATAAATGTCGGACGTGCTTTTCAACGGTTTGGTTTAACCGCAACAAAATTAGGGATAAGTCATGCTCATTTGAATATGCCTTGTGAGGAAGTGTCAGTGAGAAAAAAACTTGCAAGCGAACTGGGGGTAGAAAACCGTCATCCATTGCTTCTTATCAGGTTTGGTTTTGCCGGAAAAATGCCTTATTCTTACAGAAGAAATTTTGAAGATGTAGCACTTAATTTTTAATACCGTGAGATACTTATTTGTAATAATCGTCTTTGTTCATGGATTAATCCATCTGCTAGGATTTGTTAAAGGTTTTGGGTTTAAGGAAGTGAAGGAATTAACACTTCCTGTTTCGAAGCCGGCAGGAATAGTCTGGATGTTGGTTACCCTGCTTTTTTTAACTTATGGTATTTTGTACTTAGCCCATTCAAAATACTCCTGGTTATTGGGATTTATTGCAGTAATCCTTTCACAGATACTCATTATCTTTTTCTGGAGTGATGCTAAATTCGGTACGTTGCCAAATCTTGTCATTTTGTTGGTTTCCATTACTTCGTATGGAAGTTTCCAGTTTCATAGGACGGTTCAGAGTGAAACACGTCATCTGTTGGATCAAAATAAAACAATTGATTACAGATTGATTGCCGGGGATGATATTGATCATTTGCCTGAACCTGTTAAAAACTGGCTGGTTCATTCGGAGGTTGTCGGGAAACCTTATATTCATATAGGAAAGGTAATACAGAAAGGTGAACTAAAGATGAAACCCGGACAGGAAAAGTGGATGCAGGCAACCGCAATTCAATATACCACAGTTGACAATCCGGCATTTATCTGGACTGTGCATGTTAAAGCGAACAGTTTGCTCCATTTTAAGGGACTAGACAAATTCGAAAATGGTAAAGGAGAAATGCTGATCAAACTGAATTCATTGATAAATATTGTAAATGAACAGGGAATTAAACTGGACGAAGGAACCATACAAAGATACTTAGGAGAAATGGTTTGGTTTCCGTCATTAGCATTAAGTCCTTATATTACCTGGGAACAGATTAATGATACCACAGTGAAAGCCACCATGACCTATAAAGGGACCTCAGGAAGCGGAATATTTACTTTTACCTCAGATGGAGATTTTGTTAAGTTTTCTGCATTGCGATATATGGGGAATGAAATCGATGCAAAAAGATATGAATGGGTGCTACTGGTTGATGATTATTCATTTTTTGAAGGAATAAAAGTGCCCTCAAAAATGACCGCCACCTGGAGGCTTGAAAATAATGACTGGACATGGTTAAAATTGGAAATTACTGATATCGCATATAATGAGAATGCCCTGCGCTGATAAGGGTTTTCCTTCATGCCGTCAGATCCTTTCTTGTTCCTGACGAAGCAAGATGAGCTACCTTGAAGAGTTATACCTTGGGAGTAAGATTTGACGGGATAAAAAATGAAAAATCCCTCTTTTGGGGTGATGTGGAAATGTCCGACATAAAAGGCATACCAAAAGATAATTTTATACAATAACAGGTTTGTTGTGATCACCAGCCGGCTGCACTTATCATTCTGAATCTTTATATTTCTGGACAAGCAACTTTAACCCAATTCGTCATTTGAAACAATCAATTGACGAATCGACAAACAAAATGAAAGATTTTGATAAGTCGGGGTTACCTTG
>CAZBCB010000419.1:0-2905 GCA_964489905.1 uncultured Bacteroidales bacterium | reverse complement strand
AGTACGTAATTTTGTGAGAATACCCCTGAGGTAATCAGACTGCCTGTAACGTTATAAACATTAAATACGACATTAGAGCTGTTTTCTGAAACTATATTAAACCTGCCATTTGAGGGGTTGGGGAATACCATCATGCCTGTATTGGAATAATCTTCAATTCCTGATTCAACTCTTACTGTATCAGTAGTAACCTTTGCAGACAAATTACCATAAATATCTTCAGCCGATACACCTAAAACATATTTTCCGATATTCAAATTACTAAAGACATAGGAATTACCAGTCTGTTTTGCTAATATGGTATCAAAGGCTTTATTATTTTTATAAATAATATAATTCTGTACTGCCCGGTTATCTGTTGAAGCATCCCATGTTAAGGTAACATTATATCCGTTGACAGTTGCAGTAACATTTGCAGGATTAGTAGGCTTTTCATTGTCAGGTACTGCCATCAGAATACCATTATTTCTTAATTCCAGAACACCAAATAATGAAGCATCATTCCATATCCAGGTCGAAGGAGCATTCCATGAAACCTGGTCACGATAATTCGGAACAGCATCATTATCGCTTGCTAATATGTCAAAACCAATCCGGGCACCAACTTCGGGAGTGAAATCTTTATCAAGTGTATCCCATGGTATGTTCACAATAAACTGATAGCCTCCTTCTACCTTGTTATAAACAAGCCTTGTAGAAAGTGCAGCAGAATTATATTTGCTCCAAGCTGAATCTGGTACAATACGCAACTGATAATCGTTGGCATCAAAGGAAGAAGCCGGCCATCCTGCATCACGAGGCCATTTTATATTTTTCGAGTTGTCCATATCGAAATAGATTTCAATATTATCGACATCCCAGATATTATTGCTTGCTGTTGTAGTTATGCTATCATCTGAAACGTTAAATTCCATATACATTGAATCAACATCCCACCTTAATTTCATGGTTACACTGAAATCATTATCATCAGTAATATTAGGAGCATCTAATTTATTGGCAACAGCAAACTGTGACCATTCAGCAGGCCCCAGGTCAATAAGGCTTACCTCATCCCAGAGTAAATCAAACATGGGCACATCACTTAATGGTTGAATCCAGCATCCGTTTTTAACAACAACGTACCATGTTGTTGTTGTTACCGTATCAGGTATATAAACAGTACCTTTCTGATTAAGATACGTGAGTCCTTCAAACGGGAATCCGTCCTGAAATGTGGTGTCCATATTTAATTTTGTGGCACCGTTCCAAGTGTTTTGTGAATATCTGTAGTCCCCCGCAACTGGTTGCACTTCGCCTCCATCAGGCATTTTTCTGGTAAGGATCAGTTCAACCCATGTATCTTTAATAGTATCTGTATTTGCATTTTTAAAAGCACCCGTAAAAGAATAAACATGGCCGGGAGTAATCGTAACCGGCTGCCACAGGAAAGTAGCAGTCCGTCCTATACCCCTTACCCTGTAACAACCGCCATTTCCGTATTTGGGAACTTCATCGGTGTAGTTAAACTTACAAAAACCCGAATTATCTACCCCATTGGTACCCATATAAAAATGCCACGCAGTGGTGTCTGCACTTTCCATATCGCCACCTGTAATTAGTTCCTGAGACATTATTACAGGAGCAAAAAGCAAACCTAAAAAAATTACAAGTAATTGTTTTTTCATAACCATGATTTTTAGTTAATAAAAGTGTTAATTATTAATGTTATATGATAAAGTTACTTTAATACAATCAATATTAAAAGCAATAAATGTTGCCGAATAGGTATTAAAATGTTAAATAATTATTTGAAATAACGCTTCAATTCTAAAATTTTAATTGAAGTTTGGAAAGTAAAACATACTTATTCAGGCCAACCATCTAATCTATCATCTTCATGTAAACTATAAATATCAATAACCTCAAATTTGTCAATTGAAACAATTGACAAATTCGGGTTTAATTAATTAGAAATAAATAACAAAGCTACCTCATATTTCTTATTCGTGTCTCTGTGACGGTAAAATCTTTAAGTATACTTAACAAATCATCGATCATTGTATTACCATAGTGATACGGGTATAAAATCCGGGGTTTAAACGCCTTAACTGCATCTGCCACCATTTCAGGGGTCATTGTATAAGGCAGGTTCATGGGTAAAAATGCAATATCGATATTAGTCAACGATTTCATTTCAGGTGTATTTTCAGTATCACCTGCAATATAAACCCTTTTATCGCCGATAGTTACAATATAGCCGTTTCCTTCGCCTTTAGGATGAAAAGGAGTATTTGCCGAACGCATATGCACAATATTATATGCCGGAACCGCTTCAATTGTGATACCCCGATCAGCAACTTTATCACCATTTTTCATAATAGTGGCATCTTTAATGTTTTTGAATTCTTCAAAACATTTTTGTGTAAGATAAATACGTGTATCCGCTTTTTGAATTTTATTCAGGGCAGAGGTATCAATATGATCCCTGTGATGATGCGTAATCAGAATGATATCTGCTGCCGGAAAATGGCTGTAATCAGCAATCTGCGATGTCGGGTCAATGTATATCACAAGACCGTTAAATTCAAACATCAGGCTTCCATGTCCGATAAAAGTAATAAATAGATTGCCCTGCGCAGTAGAAATAGTATCTTTTTCAAAAATTGCCATGGTATTATTTGACAGAATAAAATTTAATAATAAAATTCCGGTAATCCATCGCATGATTTTATTTTTATGATAAAATTAAATCAAAAAATGAAATATATCTGCATTCTTATATATAAGATTTAATCAGGAAGAATAATTTTAAGATAAACATACAATTAGAAGAATGGTAAAAGGTTCGGCTTTTTTATTTCCGGAAATTTTAACCCCGATTTAGAAAAACTAAATTTATAAGAATTTCTTATTATAAATTTTT
>CAZBCB010000418.1:0-2907 GCA_964489905.1 uncultured Bacteroidales bacterium | reverse complement strand
TATTACACCTGATTTATTAAATCCTGTAATAGATGCAGGAAAAAATATTGGGAAAATAAAAAATTCACATATTGATTCTTCAGGCATACAGGCTATTTCTGTTTGTTCGCATGATACTGCTTCGGCTGTTGCTGCTGTTCCTGCTGATAAACCGGGTTTTGTCTTTATATCTGCCGGAACATGGTGCATAGTTGGCATAGAGTCAGCTATTCCTTTCTTGTCAGGTGATGCTTTGATTAAAGGATTTACTAATGAACGGGGTATAAATAATACGTACATGGTTTTAAAAAATATACCCGGTTTATGGCTTCTGCAGGGAATTCAAAAAGCGCTGGATAATAAGCCTACTTATGATGAAATGGAGATATGGGCAATGAATGATGAATATTCGGGTTGGATTATAAATCCTGAAGATGAAATGTTTTATAATCCTTCCGACATGATAAAGGCTTTTGATCAGTTTTTTATAAATACAGGGCAAAGTATTCCTTTTCATCCGGGCTGTTATGTGAAATGTGCCTATGACAGTCTTTGTCTTTCATTTAAGCAATGCATTGATGATATTGAATATATATCAGGAAAATCAGTTGAAGTGGTACATATTATCGGTGGAGGATGCAAATCGGCCTATCTGGGTCAGTCAACCGCTAATTATTGCAGGAAGAGGGTAATAACAGGTCCTGTTGAGTGTACAGGCATTGGAAATATTATGATACAAGGGATTGCTGCAGGAGTTTTGAAAAATATAGAAGAAGGCCGGATGCTGGTGAAAAACTCATTTGATGTTAAAGAGTACAAACCGGTTGATGTGGATGTCGAGAGTATATATACAAGATTTTTATCATATAAGAAAACACATAGATAGTATCATTAAATCGATGTTGTGTATGGAGATAAAAAACAAGCTGGCTGGGAGATTGCCAAAGATAGGAATAAGACCTGCTATTGACGGGCGTATGGATGGTGTTCGCGAGTCACTTGAAAATCAGACTATGGATATGGCCAAAAGGGTGGCTGAATTGATAAGTAAATCAATACGGCATTCGGATGGATCAGAGGTTGAGTGTGTTATTGCTGATACATGTATAGGAGGCGTGAGAGAAGCGGCAGAATGTGCCGAAAAGTTTGATCGTGAAGGAGCAGGTGTTTCAATTACAGTAACACCATGCTGGTGTTATGGCAGTGAAACCATGGACATGAATCCTTTCATTCCGAAGGCAGTATGGGGTTTTAATGGCACTGAGCGACCTGGTGCAGTGTATCTTGCAGCTGTGCTTGCTGCTCATAATCAGAAAGGGTTACCGGCATTCAGTATATATGGCCGCGATGTTCAGGATTCAACGGATTCTTTTATACCTGATGATGTTAAGGAGAAAATACTGCGCTTTGCAAAAGCAGGCCTTGCTGTTGCTACCATGCGCGGGAAATCATATTTATCTATTGGCTCTGTATCAATGGGCATTGCAGGCTCAATTGTTGATTCAGGTTTTTTTCAGAACTATCTTGGAATCCGTTGCGAATATGCTGATATGAGCGAGATAATCAGACGTGTTAAATTGGGAATATACGACAAACACGAGTTTGTAAAAGCTATGGAATGGGTAAAAAGTAACTGCAGGGAAGGCATTGATTATAATCCTGAAAAAAACAGAAAATCACGGAAGGAATTGGATGAGATATGGGAATATGTTGTAAAAATGACCATAATCATTCGTGACCTGATGATTGGCAATCCGAAACTCAGAGAAATGGGTTATGGTGAGGAGGCACTTGGTCACAACGCTATATTATCGGGTTTTCAGGGGCAAAGACAATGGACAGATTTCTTGCCTAATGGCGATTTTTCGGAGGCCATACTGAATTCATCATTTGACTGGAACGGAACAAGGGAAGCATTTATAGTGGCTACTGAAAATGATTCATTGAACGGTGTTGCCATGTTATTTGGACATTTACTGACCAATACAGCCCAGGTATTTGCAGATGTCCGTACATATTGGAGTCCTGAGGCTATTGAACGTGTAACGGGCTGGAGGCCCGATGGTATGGCTTCAGGCGGATTAATACATCTGATTAATTCAGGATCTGCCTCGCTTGACGGATGCGGTCGACAGCAGATTAATGGAAAACCTGCCATGAAACCTTTCTGGGAAATTACTCAAGATGAAGTAAAAAAATGCCTTGACGCCACTACATGGTATCCGGCTATTAATGAGTATTTCAGAGGAGGGGGTTTTTCTTCAAAATTTGTTACCATGGGCGGCATGCCGATTACTATGTCGCGGGTCAATATTATTGAGGGTCTTGGCCCTGTACTCCAGATTGCCGAAGGTTATAGCGTGGACATACCGCATAAAGTGCATGATATACTGGATAAGCGGACTGATAAAACATGGCCAACAACCTGGTTTGCACCACGCCTTACAGGGAAAGGAGCTTTCACTGATGTATATTCGGTAATGGCCAACTGGGGTGCCAACCACGGGGCTTTTTGTTACGGGCATATGGGAGCTGAGCTTATTACACTGGCTTCAATGTTACGTATTCCTGTATGCATGCATAATATTGATCAGACAAATATATTCAGACCCAGTGCATGGAGCGCCTTTGGAATGGACCCGGAAGGTTCGGATTATCGCGCATGCATGACATACGGACCCCTGTATAAATAAATAATGCAGTATAAACTATCTTAAACCTGAGGTTTTCTTTTCATTTAGTTAATAATCAGCCTGCCGGTTATAATTATGCTGGCAGGTTTTTCTTTGTTAACAAAATTCTGAAACCCCAATGATTAATCCAAATTCGTCAATAGAAAAAATCTATTAATCCCGGATTTGTCATTAGGAGCCAAGCGAACTAATGACTTAACCGGGTTTAACCCCGATTTAGAAAAACTAAATTTAT
>CAZBCB010000417.1:0-2917 GCA_964489905.1 uncultured Bacteroidales bacterium | reverse complement strand
ATTGTGAAAGCTCAAACAATGCAGGGTCGGGAATATTGCTGTAATTTAATTTACCTCTGAAATCACTGATGGCGTTATATTTATGCTTATTCATCCAGTCTTCAATTTCTTTAATAATATCCGGAAGCTGTTCAATGCCTTTTTTGTATAAAACCGAGCAAATCTGCACTGCCTTTGCTCCGGCAAGAATTTGTTTGATGACTGCTTTTCCGTCATGGACACCGGTTGATGCAGCAACATCAATTTTTTCAATTTGGTCTGAGATGATGCCCACCCATCGCAGTGAGTTGCTGATATCTGATGGATTACTGAATACTTCAGCCGCCGTTATTTTCATCGTATCAACATCAATATCGGGAGCATAAAAACGGTTGAACAATACCACGCCACTGGCACCCCTGAAATAAATATTATTTATAACCCTAACAATATTTGTAAAATGCATCCCTATTTTTACTGATAAAGGTAAAGATGTATTTTTCTTTACTTTTGTTATTATATCATAGTATAGCTGCTCATAGTTTTCTGATGAGATTTCCTTTTCAACGGGTACAAAAAAAACATTCAGTTCAAGTGCATCAGCTCCTGCCTTCTGTATTTCACCCGCAAAGCTCACCCACTCCGATGCTGATATGCAGTTTATGCTGGCAATAATCGGTATTTTAACACTTTCTTTTGCATTTTCAATCAATTTCAGATATTCTTCAAGCGAGTTGCTCTTTGTATAATGCCTGATATAATCAAAGGCTTCGGGATAATCACTCTCATCAATGAACCGGCCAGCCTCATGCTGAATCTGTTCCTCAAACAACGATTTAAGCACAATGGCGCCTGCACCCATCTTTTCAAGCCGGATAATTTTATCAACCGAACTGGTGAGCCCTGAACTGCTAATGATAACCGGATTTCTAAGCGTAAGTCCTAAATAAGTAGTAGTTAAATTTGCCATAATATCTTAGATAAATTAAATATTTTCCTATGTTCTGCTTCCGAAAATCAGTGTACCTATTCGTAACAAGGTTGACCCTTCTTCAACAGCTATTTTATAATCACCTGTCATACCCATTGACAACTCACAAAAACCACTGTCAGCCGGGAAAAATTCTGATTTGATAATCTTAAAACACTGAGCAAGATAACGAAATTCTGACCTGATTATTTCTGTATCTTCCGTAAAAGTTGCCATACCCATTAAACCTTTTATTTTTATATTCTTCATGCCGGCAACCTCTGATGACCTCAGTAAATTTAATGCTTCATTAAAATCGAGGCCAAATTTGGTTTCTTCTTTTGCTATTTTTATCTGCAAAAGACAATCAATAACCCGCCTGCATTTTATTGCCTCCTGATTAATTACTGATAGCAGATTAAGATTATCAACAGAATGAATCAACGATATAAATGGAGCTATGTATTTAACCTTATTTGATTGCAAATGGCCTATCATATGCCATTCGATATCATCAGGAAGGTTTGCCTTTTTTTTAATCAGTTCCTGAACCCTGTTTTCTCCAAAAATTTTATGTCCGCATTGATATACAGACAGAATATCAGATTCAGCAACAGTTTTTGAAACCGCAACAATTCTGATCCCTTCAGGAATCGAACTTTTCAGCTTTTTAATATTATCTGCCGCACTCATAATTGGTTTACTGATATTCCTTAGTAAAAGTAAAAAAAATGATGCAGCTTATTAACCCGTGTAAAAATTATTTTTGTAATTGAATTCAATATGATACAAACCATGACTAATCAATATCATATCAAACGGATTACCATAATTACTAATCAACCAAAAATTTATAAGAACATAAATCATTCATCATAAATAAATAAATATTAAACATAATTTTATTTAAAATAAACTTTACTCTGTATATATTTGACCTCTAACCTTATTTAATTTGATTTTTATGAAAATATCAGTTATTGGTTCGGGCAATGTTGGTTCATCCTGTGCTGATGTGTTGGCTCATAAAGATGCTGCTCACGAAGTGGTATTGCTTGATGTGAAACCCGGTCTGGCTGAGGGTAAGGCCCTTGATATATGGCAAAGTGCACCCATCGACCGGTTCAATACCAAGACAATTGGGGTAACCAATGATTATGCTGCCACAGCGAATTCAGATGTGGTTGTGATAACTTCAGGCTTACCCCGCAAACATGGGATGAGTCGTGATGATCTAATAGAAACCAATGCCGGTATTGTAAAAACCGTTACCGAGAATATTGTTAAATACTCGCCTAATGCTATCATTATTGTTGTTACTAACCCACTTGATGTAATGACCTATCAGGCATACCTTACTTCAGGGTTCCCGAGAACGAGAGTGCTGGGTATGGCCGGAATTCTTGATACCGGACGTTACAGGGCATTTATCGCAGATGAGCTGAATGTTTCGCCTAAAGATGTCCAGGCCGTGATGCTTGGTGGACATGGAGATACCATGGTTCCCCTGCCCCGTTATACTACGGTGAGTGGTATCCCGCTCAGAGAATTGCTGCCTGATGACAGGATCAATGAAATTATTGAACGCACCCGTTATGCAGGAGGAGAGTTACTGAAGCTTATGGGTACGTCGGCATGGTATGCTCCAGGCTCGGCTGCAGCACGCATGGCTGAGGCAATAACAAGCAATGAAAAAAGAGTATTCCCTTGTTGCGTTAAGCTTGAGGGAGAATACGGACTTGAAAATGTATTTGTTGGAGTACCCATTATTCTTGGCAAAAACGGTATGGAGAGAATTATCGAACTCCATCTCACCGATGAAGAAAAAAATTTGCTATACAGAAGCGCAAAAGAAGTGAAAGAAATGATGAATGTGCTTGACAATATGCAAACAAAAAGCCGCTAGAATTTTCTCCTGTTTTGTGCAATGGGTCACCCAATTTTAAATTTTCATAGCCATTAACTGCG
>CAZBCB010000416.1:0-2938 GCA_964489905.1 uncultured Bacteroidales bacterium | reverse complement strand
GATGGATTAAAAGCATATACTATCTGCTGGTAAACTGTTTTCTAAAATAATTAACAAAATCAGTGATGAGCATCAGATAAATGAGAGTTGAAAATATCCATATAATGGTAATATTAAACCAGATAGTTTTCATTTCCTGTCCGTTAAATATTTTAACAGGAGTAAACATAACTGCCCTTCCGTAGTTCGAAACCGGGGCCTGAAATATTCCATCCCTGAAACGTACAAACCGGTCTCCGATTAATTCAATCTGGTCAGTATAGTCACTATTGGTAACAATTTTTTCAAGCTTGTAATTGAAATAATCTTCCTTGAGTTTTTCAAATCCTTCTGCACCGAGCGAATCAATAAGTTGCTGCATTATCTGGTTTTTATGCATTATTTGTGCTTCATGCCTTTCATAGAAGAACAACTCAAGATAAGTAAGATAATCATATACTTCTGATAATATAGAATTGCTGATAACAGCATTATTAAGTGAGTCAATGTATTCAAAGGGAAAAACATCCGGTTCTCTGGAAATGGCTTTTATTTCGTTATAAATAATTTGTGAATAAACAGGAAGACTATCATTATCTGATTTCATTGCCTTGCAGATATTCAGTGTTTTCTTTAGTTCGGGTATAAGATAAAAAGTATAATAATTTGAACGGTTGATATTTTTATCAATTGTCATAAAATTACGCTGATATTTGTTTTCAGCATACTGATTAACCGCTAATGCCTCATATCCCCATCTTGAAACCATTAGTTCGGCTACTATGGGGACATATTTGGTTTTTTCGAGATTTAGGTTATAATAAGAAATCACCCCGCCACCGAAAATTATCTGTAAACCCAGGAAAAACGGAAGGATTTTTTCATAAATTGTACTTATTTTTTTTGTACTTGATGAGAACAGTAAACCACATGCCACGCCAAAAGACGCTACACTGAACAGAACCAGCCAGTATGGCAATAACATGCCTTTAATACCCATCAGGGCATTGCCAATAATAGTGAATATTAATGTTTGAATTGAAATAATCAGCAGCAGGTAAGTTATTTTTGAATTAATATAACTAAACCGGCTGAAATCAAGAAACTGTTCTTTCTGCAAAATATTTCTCTCTTTCAATATTTCGTTTGCGCTTAAAACAATCCCAAAAAAGAGGCTGATAATAACGCTAAGAAACTGGTAAGCCGGTATGTTGATGTTTTCTGCAAAAATATATTTTCCTTTATCTGTGTGCCGAAGGAAAAAACCCAGAAAAAGAGCAAAAAGAGGAGCACTCAGAATGGTATATATTAAGTTTGTAATACGTGAAAATTTGCATTTGAAGTTTCTGATTGAGAAGATTAAAAATTGTGTTTCAAGATTGGGTACTCTGATAATACGGGTAGGGAAGACGGTTTTTCTGGGAGGCTCTTTTTCTGATTTGTCAATGCTGGCCAGGTAAAGTTGATGCCACTTTTCGGGTGAATAGGCACGTTGTGAAACATGGGTTTTTACATCGCAAACCTGGTGATTAATGAGGTCGATGATAACAGCCGGATCAATTGTTTCAAAATGCTGTTCTGTGAGTTTAAGGTGTTGACTGAAAAATTCGGAAAGCTTACTGCAAGTCCCGGTATATACAGGATAACCTCCATCATCAAGTATCCAGATTTTATCAAAATAACCAAAAATATTACTGCCAACCTGGCTTATGGATGTTATAACCAGTTTCCCTTCAAGGGTATAATTGTGCAATACTTTTATAACTTTGGCTGAATCTGTCATGCCTAAACCGGCTAATGCATTATCAACCAGTAATATCTGCGGTTCGCGCAGTAATTCAAGGGCTATGTTTAGAATCCTTCTTTGCCCGGGCTGTATGTTTTTGTCAAGCACATTTCCGACAACTACATTTTTAATATCATTCAATGACAAATCCATCAGTAGCCGGTCAATTTTTTTCTTTATTTCATTATGGGTTAAATTGCTGTAATATAGCCTTGCAGTCATCCATAGGTTGTCAAATACAGTCAGTTCGTCAAACAACAAATCTTCTTCAGGAACAAAACCGATTATATCTTTCAAAAGGTATCTGTTTTTTTTGAGGTCGTAACCATTAATTTCAATACTTCCATGATCAGGAATCAGATAACCGGCAAGTAATTTTAATAATGTAGTTTTTCCGACACCTTCTTTTCCGACAATACCAACAAGATTGCCTGTCTGTTCTCTGGCAGTCAAGGTATGAATATACCTGTTATGATCTGTCGGCTTGTATTTTATGTAATTTACTGATAATGTAACTATTCGTTGTGCATTCTGGCGAATATATTTTCTTTTTATATCATTGTAGGTGAGAATGTTCTGCCCGTTAAGCCTGACTGATGATCCAGGTCCGACAATTAGAAAACTACATTTATTGAGTTTTTCATTTTTTGTATCCTTCTGGTGGTTATCTTCCATGCAACGGATGACAAATGACTGAACAGACCTGACATACATTATCAGTAACTTACCTTTAAAATTACCGATTGTAAGGTAATTAATATTTTTAATCTGAGGTTGTTCACGGTCTTCAATCCATCTTCCTTCAAGTTTATCAGACTGGTCAGTTGTTTCTGATGAGAATACAATATAATCAGGAGAATTTATTGCTAAAGGGTCTTCTGTGGTCACAAACAATCTGTATTGTAAATAATTTTCTTCATCAATACCCAGTGCGGCGGCTATTTTTTCAGGAAGTATCGTTTTTCCGATATCTTCAAAATATTTTGTAATATATAAGAGAACCAGCAGAAACATTATCTTGTCTTTTTCTCTTGCTGACGACTTGATTTCGTCAGTAATTTCATGAATAAGCTTTTCTATTGTGGTTTTTCCTTCCGAAATGTTTTTGCTGTGTTCTTCTGACAAATTAAATAATGTAGCCTTGTCAATATTGGCTATGAACGATTGCAAATG
>CAZBCB010000415.1:0-2942 GCA_964489905.1 uncultured Bacteroidales bacterium | reverse complement strand
CGAATCTTCGAAATGATAGATTTTGCTAAGTCGGGGAAGTCAACAGAAACAATATGTTTAAATATTTATTATGTTTCTATTGACTAATCCCGGATAATAATTCTTTCAAAAAGATACGAAAATTTTTAATTCCTGACAATTTTACCTGATAATTTCTTGCCCGATAAATCATTTCATGTTCAGAAGAAAAAGTTGAAAAATGCATCTTCGAGCCGCAAGCCTGTTTAACCATATAATTCAAAGCGATTATTAAATCCAAATTCCTCAATTGATTTTCAATTGACTATTCCCGGTTAAAATATTTATGAACATTTTATGGAATTTTTATTTGTAATGCATCCATTAATTGAAAAATGAATTACAAACCATAAAATTTAAAACTATGGAAACGAAAAAAGCTGAAACAAAAAACCTGGAAAACAAAAGGATATTGTTTTTTCAGATCGGGCTGATTATGGCCCTGTCAACTGCTCTGATTGCATTTGAATGGTCATCTAAGGATAATAACTCAGCATATCAGATAAAAAACCTTGAAGATAAACCGGAAGATGATATGATTGAGATAACCCGAAATGAGCCTCCGAAACCTGAACCACAAAAGCCTGTTGTAACTGAAATTGAAATTATTGGGAATGAAGATCCTGTTATCGATGAAGGCCCTTTTTTTAATGCTGAGCTAAATGAAAATGATAAGTTTACAATAGGATTCTGGACTGAAACGCATGAAGAAAAACCTGACCCGGATGAAATTTTTACCAAGGTTGAAGATCCTCCGACATTTAATGGAAGCAAAGATCTAAATGAATTCTGGAAATATGTCCAGCAACATGTTAATTATCCTGAAAAAGCAAGAGAATTAGGCCTTGAAGGCAGAATTGTGGTAAACTTTGTTGTTGATGAGAAAGGTGATATCATAAACATAGAATTTATCAGAAAAATTGACCCTTTGCTTGATAACGAAGTAATTAAGACATTAGAGGAAGCCCCGTTGTGGACACCTGGAAAGCAACGCGAAAGACCAGTAAAAGTAAGGTTTACAATACCGGTAATTTTTAAATTAAGCCATAACTGATTGAAAGCTGTTCACAGCTGACGGCTTACCTCTTTTTCTTCAATCGTCAGCTGTGAACTTTCTTTTGAAATTCTTGAATTAAATCTAACCCATAAAGAAGTTTTGAGTCAAACACAATATTCTATAACACTGACTTTCTAAAATAAATTATTACAAATCAATACTTACAATCATGAAACAATTTATCAGAAATAATGGAAAGAAGATGCTGAAAGGAATACTTTACCTGACGTTTCTTCAAACGGGCATACCTGCCTGTACGCAACAGGAAACTGGGGCTGATAAAACCCTTTCTCCTTACTTTGTGGTACTTGGAAATGATGAACAGACTGTCCGGTTGCCTTTGAAATCAACCAGTGCAGAAGTCAATATAGCCGGTGTAATTGCTGATGTTAAAATCAGGCAGACTTACAAAAATGAAGGTAAAAATGTATTAGAAGCTATATATGTTTTCCCTGCATCGGCAAGGGCTGCTGTATATGATATGAAGATGACCATTGGTGAACGCGAGATCATTGCCGTAGTGATGGAAAAACAGGCAGCAAGGCAGACATATGAAGAGGCAAAACAGCAAGGAAAGACAGCATCACTGCTCGAGCAGATGAGGCCTAATGTTTTTCAGATGAATGTTGCCAATATTTTACCAGGTGATGTAATTGAAGTTGAATTGTCTTACACTGAAATACTGGTCCCGGTGAATTCGGTCTATGAATTTGTTTTTCCTACTGTGGTCGGCCCAAGGTATAGCAACCAGTCAGCTGAAGAAAATCCGGCAGACCAATGGATTGCCAATCCATATACTGAAGAAGGTATCAAAGCTGCCTATTCCTTTAATATAAAAGCAAATATTTCAGCCGGTATGCCAATTAAAGACATAAGGTCAACTTCACATGAAGTGGATATTAAATATCTTAATCCTTCACAGGCAGCTATTTCGCTTAAACCATCAGAAGCAAGCAGCGGTAACCGCGACTTTATCCTGCAATACCGCTTGGCCGGAAATGAAATTGAGTCAGGTATTTTATTGTTCGAGGATAAAGACGAAAAATATTTTCTGGCCATCGTGCAGCCGCCAAAACAGGTAAAACCTGAATCGGTGCCTCCACGGGAATACATTTTTATTGTTGACGTGTCGGGGTCAATGCATGGCTTTCCGCTTGATATTTCGAAAAAACTGCTTCGTGACTTAATTACGGGATTGCGAAGTGTCGATAAATTTAATGTATTGCTTTTTTCCGGCGGCAATAGCGTATTATTTGAAAATTCAATGCCTGCAACTTCCGAAAATATATCCACCGCTATTAGGCTTATTGATGAACAGCAGGGCGGCGGAGGTACCGAATTGTTGCCTGCATTAAAAAGAGCTCTTGCAATGAAAGGCACAGAGAGTTATTCAAGGACTTTTGTTATTGCCACTGACGGTTATGTATCTGTTGAAAAAGAATCCTTTGACCTTATCAGGGATAATCTTGGAAATGCCAATTTCTTTGCATTCGGGATAGGTACTTCTGTAAACCGTTATATTATCGAAGGCATGGCACATGTTGGCCAGAGTGAGCCTTTTATTATCACTGATCCCAATGATGCATCCAAGGCAGCAAATCGTTTCAAACAATATATAAGCAACCCTGTATTGACAAAAATTAAAACCTCATGCGAAGGTTTTGAAGTATATGACCTTCAGCCTGAAAACGTTCCTGATGTTTTGGCAGAAAGACCTGTTGTAATCATTGGCAAATATAAAGGACCTGCAAAAGGGCAATTAAATATTACAGGCATTACCGGTTCGGGGAATTACCGTAAAACACTGAATATTTCGGAGTATCAACCTCTGGCAGCCAATTCTGCGTTAAAGTATTTATGGGCAAGA
>CAZBCB010000414.1:0-2951 GCA_964489905.1 uncultured Bacteroidales bacterium | reverse complement strand
CATTAAAGCAAAGCCATGCCAGTAATGAAAATCTGGCAATACCCAGAAAATACCATGCTGCATTTAAAATTGCCAACAGATTAAGTCCGGCAATTATAAATCCGGCTGTTTTATAATTCAGCTTCATAATAATTTATTTTATAGGTATATATAAATCAGTTTTCAAATTTTCCGGTTTTGTGCGTTCAGGATTATTCAGATATATCTCAAACCCAGGAACATTACGTAATTCATATCCGCTCCGGGGCAGCCAAACCGAATATATGTATCCGTATGCTTTTGTAAAATTGGTATATGGTCCTTTAAACCTGAAAATGGCATATTTGCCACCTTCAATTATTTTAAAACCAATTTCACCTTCGGGTTTAATTTCGCGGTTAACAGCAATGCAGGCTTCATATCTGCATTTTTCCTCTTCGGTTATACCGGGGTCATCATAACTCATGCCAATTCCTTCAAATTTCCATAACAACAACTTATGTTTTCCGGCAAACTCAATTATCTTATCCCATGCTTTGCTGATATTTTCATCACCATATTTTCCGATAGTCTGCACATAAACAACTTTTTTATTATTTATCACCTTAATTCTGGGTTTTAATTCTATAAAAGAAAAATCACTTTTCAAGAATGTACCTTCCACAGGAACTTCTTTATGCTGCTCCCTGAACCCGGCAGGAGAAACACCAAAACGTTTTTTAAATGCTTTTGTCAGCGAAGACGGAGAATCATATCCAACCCTATAAGCAATTTCATTAACCGGCTCAGCGGTGTATCGCAGCAATCGTGCTGCATTATCAAGCCTTATTCTGATTATATAGGAAAACAGGGGCTCATGCAAATAGGCTGAGAGAATACGGTGAAAATGAAAAGGAGAAAAATTAGCAATACCAGACAGCTTCTCAATATCCATATTTTCACCGAGATTATTGTTGATAAACAGCAATACCCTGTTGATTCGCTCAAAATAGTCTTTCTGTATTTCTTCTTTCACAGGCATAATGTATTTTATTGGAGTATAAAAGTATTTACAAGTTTTGCCGGTTACTTTTCCAGTCTTGCTATTTTGAATTGGTTTGTGTTTTTGTCAATTAGCAGGCATAATAATCATCATGATGAATCACTTCAGTATCTGAACCTCCATTGGTGCGAGTGTAATACGAATGCATTTATATGTTCCCTGCATTGAGGTTAGCTCAGGCTTTACTGGTTGAGTGTTATTCGAATAAATTATTTTCCATTCCTTGTTCAACGGATGCAGATTCATGTCAATGAC
This sequence comes from uncultured Bacteroidales bacterium, assembly GCA_964489905.1. Taxonomy (GTDB): domain Bacteria; phylum Bacteroidota; class Bacteroidia; order Bacteroidales; family UBA10428; genus UBA5072. Next base: position 1,675 of record CAZBCB010000414.1, on the reverse strand, counting down.
TACATATATGCTTTGACCTGTTAAAATATTAGTATTCCCCGCAATAAGCACTTCAGAATTGTTTAATATTCTTGAGAAAGCTATAATACCTCCGTTATATTCAGAGTAACCGAATTCAACACCGTTACCGCTGCATGGCCTGAAATACTGTCTGCCATACCGTAATTCAGGATTTTCATTCCTTAAACGGGTCAATTCCCGGATGTTCTGGTATATTTCATGATTTTCGGCAAATGCATGGTTTATTCCCCACAATGCTTCGCGTACATACTCGCGTGTGTCTCCGTGACCGCTCAGGCCTTGTTCGGTGCCATAATATATGCAAGGTATGCCCTGCAAGGTCATAAGCATTGCAAGCACCATTTTTGTCTGCCCAGGATATAATGGGTTATGAAATCGTTCATTCAGATCGTGGTTGTCAATAAAAGTTACATAATACCTGCCGGCCTCTCCGTGTGAACTTACAATTGATTTTAATACTTTGCGCCTGTAATCATAATGATATGCCAGGGCTGACGGCGGTGTGAAACCTTTGATTATACCAGCAAGCCGTTTTCTTACCGGAAAATCAATAGCAGCATCCACACCAACCAGATGATCATCATCCACCGTATTGCGTCCGATAAATTCAGAAATCTTTGCTTCTTCATCATCCTGCCATATTTCGCCAAAAGTGAAAAAATTCTTCTTACCTATTGATAGTGCAAATTCCCTGATCGCATTTCCAAAAACTCTTGCAAATTCAGGTTCAACATATTGAAGCGTATCAATGCGGTAACCGTCAATATCAAACTTTGCTATCAGGTACTGGTATGATCTGATCAACAAGTCGCGGACAGGAAAAACTGCTTTATCCGGAATTTTATATTCGGTTACCAGTTCTTTCAGTGTATAAAAATCACCCTGGTAAGGCTGTGGACTGTTATTATTTGTTCCTTTCCGCCTGAAATAATCATTTCGCTGGAATTCAGCAGGCCATATACCCGCTTCAAAGGGGAGATTATTGATGGAGCCAATGTCAGTCCACTCCCCTTTTGCCATTCCGTTCTCATCACGCCAGTATATTTTATACTCATTATCACTCCAGGGTGCTGCATCGCGCATTCCTTCATAATTAAACAAATCACCGGCATGATTGAGCACTATATCGAGAATCACATATAAACCATGTGCATGGGCTTCATCAACAAGTTCACTGAATTCTCTGTCAGCCAATGACGGATTTTGCCTTGCCGCTTCAGGGTCTTTACAATACCTTGGTTCAATCGTCAGAAAATCAGATATACCATAACCTCCCCAGAAATACTTAAACCAGCCGGAATTTTTCAATACAGGCGAGATCCAGATAGCACCTGCACCCAATTTTTTCAGATAAGGCAATTTCTTCTTTATGCCTGCAAAATTTCCACCCTGATATAGTCCGCAAGGCTCGGAATATTTAGGCGGAGCATCAGGATTGTTAAAACGGTCAACCAGTAAAAAATAAATCCAGTGGTCGCGCCAATCTGCAGGTGATGGAAAAGGGCGGGAAATGTTTCGTCCACCGGACAGGGAAATGGTAACAGGTTCTGCTTTCAATGCTTCATCGATAGCAGTATCATATAAGGATTTGGCCATAAATAGTCGTCCCTTAAAAAGTCAGTTTTAATTTTTTTCTTAAAAAGAAAAAGAATTG
>CAZBCB010000413.1:0-2958 GCA_964489905.1 uncultured Bacteroidales bacterium | reverse complement strand
ATGAAAAATAAATAAATATTCTTTTAAAAAGGATAATTTCTTTTTTAAACATTTTTATATTTTTATCTCAGATTCGTCAATTGAAACAATATGTTTAAATATTTATTGTGTTTCTATTGACTAATCTTGGTTTATTTCAATAATAAAAACAAATGATAAAAATGAAAAAAACACAGTACCGGATAATACTGATTTTATTATTAATATCTGCACGTGTTATAGTTGCTCAGGTTCATGATCTGGCTTTTTTTAAAACCGAAGATTATGATTATTTTTCAAATAAGCTTCCCAATCAGTTCATGCCTGTAATTGGAGTATGGGTATGGAATGAAAGGCAACTGATTCAGGATGGTTATAAAGAAGAAATTGATAAAGCCGCTTCACATTCACCATTCAACATGCTGATATTATTTCTCAGATTTCCTGACAGAGAGGTTATTCAGGATGAAATACATCAACAGGTAAAAAAAGCAGCTGAATATGCCGCTGAGCGTAATATCTCATTGATTGCCGATCTTGATATAAGAGAGGCAAGGCGTGCATTTATGAGCAAATACCCTGATGATCTTCAGCAAATGTTGAGGATTAAAGAAGTTGTACTCTCAGAAAGAGATGTAATGGAAGTGTCTGTTCCGAGCCTCGACCTTAACGACCATTATACAGATGGAAAGATTATGCATCATATTCCTTTATCCGGAAAACTTCTGAGGATATATGCATACAGAAAAACACAGGATGGAATTGAAAAAGAAAGCATAAGCGAAATAACTGATAATTGCCTGCTGATATGTTCAACAAAAGATTCCGTAAAGGTTGGAATTGATACTAAAAAAGTCAAAAGTACTGGAAAGACTCATGTATGCCTTATGGTCTCTTTTACACACTTGTATCCCGATATTTTTTCTCCCTGTTTACAGGAATTTCAACGAGAAATCATTCATAAATATGCAGATGTAAAACTGGCAGGCGTTTGCAAGGATGAATGGGGATTCCCCCCTTATTATCCCAGATTTTACAACTCAGGAATATATGATTTCTGGTATTCAGAGAAATATGCTCAGGCATACCGTTTAAAAACAGGAGGTCGTGATTTGTTGTCTGATTGTTTATTAATGGCAATTCGAATAAAAGGAAAAGATTCAGAGCGGCAAATGATTATCAATCATTTCAATGAATTGTCATATTTAAGAAATACGGAACTTGAAACAGATTTTTACAAAACCGTTAAAGAAGTCTTTGGTCCAGATGCAGCAGTGACTGTTCATTCAACATGGTGGCCTTACCCTGACAGGAATGAATACCGAAAAAACGGCCTTGACTGGTGGGCATCGAAACGTGACTGGGCTCAGACCGACGAAGTAGCCCCTTATGCAGTAAGAACAGCACTTTGCAAAAAATGGGGCAGTCCGATATGGTACAACATGTATTACAAAATGGATTTGCCTGTTCAGTTATGGAGTTCCGTTCTTGGCGGAGGAAGGATTAACTACCTGCCATTTCAGTCATTATATAATGAAAAACTCATGCGGGCTGAATGCAGAATAAGGCTTCTGAATTGTATCAGTAGAAGCCCGCTCTATTGTCCTGTTGCGGTAATATTTGGCCATACAGCAACCATGAACTGGGCAGGACCATACTATAATGATGTAGGGATGGACCTGGTGGACAGTCTATGGAAAAAAGGTTATCCTGCCGACTTAATTCCAACAAGTGAAATTGAAAACGGAAGTCTTCAGATCAGTGCAGATGGATACATTTCATACGGAAATCAAAAATATGTCGCAGCAATTCTTTATCATCCCGAATTTGAAAAAAAATCAACCGCAGCCTTTATGATAAAGGCAGCTCAGGGAAAAACCAATTTAATTCAAATCGGAAAGTGGACAAAAAATTTTGAGGGTCAGCCATTTATAGATGAAGAGAAGCTGAGCAAAATATTGCCTCCGACCGAGAATAAACATAATGCAATAATAAAAATACTTGAGGTATTAAAGAAAAACCAAATACCTGCTCAAACACCAGCAACAGAGATACTTGACAACCGGTATTTCGGACTGAGAGATTTTAATGCGGTCTCCGCTGCTCCCCCCAATGAAGGGTTCTGCCGGCTTATTGACGGTACAATGATTTATATTTCCGGTATTAAAGATATAGCCGGTGATACAATACAAACAATCTTTAAAATAAAAAATTTCCCGGTTTATATTGATGCAATAGGAACAGCTGCAATCCGCCTTAACGATGATGGTTCTGTTCAGGCATTTGCTGCCGGTGGTCTGAAAGCAATAAAAACCGACAACTTTGAAATTAATCTTGATGAACGCACAGACATTGCCTTATGGTTAGATGAAAAAGGCAAATGGCAGGGTATTATCCAGAATTAAAAAAAGTCACTGACCAGTGGACATCAATCATTTTACCAATACCGCCTAAATAAACGAACTGAAAACATAAATAAAAATTAAAATCTGTTTATGTAATTATTTTTTTATATTTATATTGATGTTTCACTTTAATGAAGGATTTCAAGATTCATATTAATAACAAGTCCGATGCCGATCAGGTATTCACATACATATTTAATTATTATTTTAATAACCTGTATAATTATGGATTTCGTTTAATACAAAACGAAGAATTAGTAAAAGACTGCATACAGGAGCTTTTTCTCCGGATATGGAAAAATAAAATTAACTTGCTGTCAATTAACAATCTTAAGGCATATCTTTTCAAAGGGCTCAGACATCAGATTATTAATATGCTTGAGTTAAAAAACAATACTATTGAAAAAACTAACGTTGAAGAAAATTTTGCTATTGAATTCTCACCTGAAGATTACTTTATTATTAATCAGGATGAAGAAAATATAAGAAAAAGAGTAATACATGCTATTAACCAGCTGACGGAAAAGCAACGCGAAGTTATTTATTTACGTTACTTTGAAGAACTTGAATACCA
>CAZBCB010000412.1:0-2964 GCA_964489905.1 uncultured Bacteroidales bacterium | reverse complement strand
AAAACTCACATTTTAAAATATTTATAACACAAAGGCGGATGACCTGAAATGCAATATTGACGGTTGATTTTTAAATCTATATGATGTGGGAGGGTTTATCCGGCCTTGTATAATTTAAATTTATTACAAATGAAAATAATTATTGCAGGTAATTTGGGGTATGTAGGACCAAGCGTTACAAATCAGTTGCGTAAATCTTTTCCTGCTTCCACATTAATAGGTTTTGATATTGGCTATTTTACTCATTGCCTTGCAAATGCCGATTTCCTCCCTGAAGTAAAACTAGATATGCAGATTTTTGGCGATATCCGTAAATTTCCTGAATCCTTACTTGAAGGGGTTGATGCTGTTGTTGACCTGGCAGCTATTTCAAATGATCCAATGGGAAACAAATTTGAAGAAGTCACTCTTGATGTAAATTATCGTGCTGCTGTCGCATTGGCAAAGAAAGCAAAAAACGCCGGTGTAAAAACATTTGTTTATGCTTCGAGCTGCAGCATGTATGGTGCTGCAAGTGATTATCCCAAGAAAGAAAATGATGAACTTAATCCGCTGACTGCCTATGCCCGTTCAAAGGTTTATGCTGAAAAGGAGCTTGCTCCACTTGCTGATGATAATTTTAAAGTTACCTGCCTTCGTTATGCAACAGCCTGTGGTTTTACCAACCGTCTCAGGCTCGACCTTGTATTAAATGATTTCGTTGCAGGAGCACTTGTTAATAAAGAAATCAATATTCTCAGTGATGGTTCACCATGGCGACCTATGATTAATACAAAAGATATGGCTAGGGCCGTAGAATGGGGTATTATTCGGAAAAAAGAAGACGGAGGAAATTTTCTCGCCGTTAATACTGGTTCGAATGAATGGAACAATCAGATTAAACCGTTGGCTGAAGCTGTAGCAAGAGCAATTCCGGGTTGTAAAGTTACCATTAACCCTGAAGGTGGACCTGATAAACGTTCTTATATGGTTAATTTTGATTTGTTTAAGAAACTGGCACCCGATCATCAGCCAGTTTATGACCTTCAGACGACAATTAATGAAATACGTGATAACTTAATCTCCATGAATTTTAACGACTCTAATTTCAGGGCATCAAAATACATACGACTTAAAGTGCTCAACATGCTTCAGGAAAAAGGTTATCTCAATAGCAACCTCGAAGGGAACAAATAATAGATATTCATCACAATAGTTGTTTTTTTAATCAATAACAATTAATAAAAATGATTTTTACAGAACTGCCTCTTAAAGGTGCATATCTGGTTGAAATAAAAAAAATAGAAGACGAACGCGGTTTTTTCGGACGCGCTTGGTGCCGCAATGAATTTATTGAACACGGACTCAATCCTGATTTTGTTCAGCTCAATACATCTTTCTCAAGGAAGAAAGGTACCATTCGTGGTATGCATTATCAGATTGACCCTTATCAGGAAGTGAAATTTATACGTTGTACGCGCGGAAGAATATATGATGTAATTATTGATTTACGCCCTGCATCGCCCACATTTATGCAATGGGTCGGTAATGAATTATCGGCAGATAATTATAGGATGGTTTATGTACCTGAAAATTTTGCACATGGTTTTATTACTCTTGAGGATAACAGTGAAGTGTATTATCCTGTTTCACAATTTTATACACCCGGTGCTGAAAGGGGGATACGTTATGATGATCCCGCATTTAATATAAAATGGCCAATTGAAGTTACTGTTGTTTCGCAAAAAGACATTTCACACCCTGATTTTGACCTTTCTCAGCTTAAATAATTACTTTAATGAACTATATTTATGAAACATATTCAATGCCCTAATTGTTACAGTAAATTAATTGAGGATTTTTATACAATTAAAGATGCCCCGGTGCATAGCCTTGTTACGATTAAAGATTATGATGAAGCCATTAATATAGAACGAAAAGATATAACACTTGCTTTCTGTAATAACTGTGGTTTTATTTTTAATTCCTCGTTTGATACATCCCTTGATTATTATACTAAAGGATATGAAGATCAGCAGGGTTTTTCACCCACTTTTCTGAAGTTTATTTCAGGAGTTACGTCAAGATTTATTGAAAAATATAACATGCGCAACAAATCGGTTATTGAAATTGGCTGTGGTAAGGGTGACTTTATATCGCTGATTTGTGAATTGGGAGGTAATAAGGGAATTGGAATTGATCCTGCATGGGTTCCCGGTCGTACAAAACCCAATGCGGATGTAACATTTATTAAAGAGTTCTATTCAGAAGAACATGGTAAGCTGAAAGCTGATTGTATATGTTGCCGGCACACTCTTGAGCATATTCATGCAACGGCTGATTTTCTTAAAACCATTAGAAAATCAATTTCCTCAAGGGAAGATGTGATATTATTCTTTGAAGTACCTAGTATTGTCCGTATTCTGAAAATACAAGCTTTCTGGGATATTTTTTACGAACACTGCACCTATATGAGCCCGGGCTCACTTGCCAGGCTTTTCAGGATGAATGGCTTTGAAGTACTGGATTTGTATCTCGAATATGACGATCAGTACTTATTCATAGAAGCAAAACCAGTTAATGAACTTTCTGCAAAAATACACCCGCTTGAGGAATCAGTTGAGGAACTGAAAGAACTTACCAAGATTTTTACCACGAAAATCAATAATACGTTGGAAAACTGGAGAAAAAAATTTGCTGAATTGCGGGAGCAAAAGCTGAAAACTGTTGTTTGGGGAGGTGGTTCAAAATCAGTTGGATTTCTCACACATTTTGACCGTGAAAAGGTAATTGACCATGTGGTAGATATCAATCCTCATATGCAGGGAAATTATATTCCGGGAATAGGTAAACAATATGTCAGTCCAGATTTTCTGAGAGAATACAAGCCTGATGTAGTAATCATCATGAATGCAGTTTATACTGAAGAAATAAGAAAAATGCTCCACGAACGGGGATTATCACCCGAACTGATACCGCTCGACA
>CAZBCB010000411.1:0-2968 GCA_964489905.1 uncultured Bacteroidales bacterium | reverse complement strand
ATTTGTTATATCCCTATGTTAAAATTTACACCTATTCTACCTTCATAAAAAATCTTTTTCATTTTTATTATAATCAATGAAAAGGATTTTTAACTAAACGCCCTGCCGGTTTTTATGAAATGAAAAGAAAGAAAAATAATGCTAATGCAATATTATCACTGGTCAGATTTTTACGGATAAATTTCAATGCTTCAGTAAGCTGATTTTCAACGGTTTTTTTGCTGATATTTAATTCTTTGGCGATTTCGCATACAGAGAGGCCTTCAAAGCGACTTTTGGTAAAAATTTCTCTTCTTCGTGATGGCAAAGCGGCAACAATATTCTCAATATGTTTCTGCAGGGAGTTAAAGTCGATATTTTCATCTGTTTCAATATGAAAATCATTAAACACAGAAGACGCAACATATCTTGTCTGCTGAAGGCGGCTACGGAAATATTTACGGATGATATTGAAAGCTATTGTAAAAAGATATGATCTGAATGAATACTCTTCCTTTAATTCTGACCTGCGTTCCCAGACTTTTATAAACACCTCCTGCACCAATTCTTCACACTCTGCGTCTGATTTAAGATAACCCATTGAGAATGAATATAATCGTTTGCTGTAAAAATCGAAAAGTTCATTAAAAGCAAGAATATCACCTTTTTTAAGGTTTCTCACAAGCTGCATTTCAATATTTCGGGGTATCAGTTTCAAAACTATAAAAGTGCCACTTTTGATAGTAAATTTAATAAAATTATTTTAAGGTCATTTGTAATATACAGCAAACGCCAAGTTACTGTTTTTTCAATCTAATGTAATTGACATTTATTATTTTTGGTTTTTTATATTTTATCTGTGCATTTTAAAGAATATTTTAAAAAATCAGCGTGGACAAAAGGCATTTTCTCATCGCTTAGATCACGGAATTACAGGTATTACTTTTTCGGTCAGAGTATTTCACTTATAGGCACATGGATGCAGAATATTGCTTTAAGCTGGCTTGTTTACCGGCTCACAGGATCGGTATTTTTACTGGGTTTAATAGGTTTTACAAGCCAGATTCCTACTTTTATTATTTCGCCCTTTGCCGGTGTATTGCTTGACAGGTATAACCGGCTCAAAATACTCAGGCTTGCCCAGATATTATTTATGATTCAGGCACTGATAATGGCCACATTGGTATTGCTTAAGATAATACAGGTCTGGCATATTATTGCTTTAAGTCTTGTATTTGGCCTGATCAGCGCTTTTGATGCACCTGCACGCCAATCGCTTGTAATTCATCTGATTGACAAGCCGTCAAGAATATCAAATGCCATTGCCCTAAATTCTGCGGTTTTCAACGGAGCACGTCTTGCAGGACCTGCCATTGCCGGAATTATCATTGGACTGGTTGGTGAAGGCATCTGCTTTTTGCTTAATGCTATCAGTTTCCTTGCGGTCATTTATGCCTTATACCGAATAAGAATTAAACCCGTTTCAGCAGTTAAATCAGAAAATTTTACAAAAAGCTTTAAAGAAGGTTTTCAATATACCTTCAGGACAAAACCCAAACAGATTTTGCTATTACTGTTAGCTATACTCAGTTTGTTCGGATTGCCCTATATTATACTTCTTCCTGCCTATACCAGAGAAATTTTACACGGAAGCGCTGACACACTTGGTTTTCTGATGTCAGCCTCCGGCGCAGGAGCTTTTCTTGCAGCATTATACATGGCAGCCCGAAAAACCGTAATCGGTTTGGGAAAGCTGTTAATGTTCTGTATGATAATATTTGGCACATGTATGTTACTCATAGCTTTTTCACAAGTTATGCTGCCTGTGTTGATTGTCTTGTTTTTTACCGGATTTTCTATGATTGTTTCAGTCTCTGCTGTTAATACCATGCTGCAAACCATTTCAGATGAGGATAAGCGCGGAAGAGTAATGAGTTTTTATGCCATGGCGCTATTGGGGACAACACCTATCGGAAATCTGCTTGCCGGAACAATAGCCAGTGTCATAGGAATACCATACACCCTTATGGCAGGCGGAATAATAACTTTTGCTGCCGGCTTATGGTTTGCCTGGTACCGGAAATATTTCAGGGAATATATAAGACCCATTTACCGCAGCAAAGGCATATTGCCTTCTTTGCCTCCTGAACAAGCCTGATGTAAATTAATGGAATTATATGTTTTTATTAATAACTAATTACCTGTAACTTGCCGTCCTCACTATAATACATCCATTTACCCGTTTTCTTATTTCTTATATACTGACCTTGCTCTTTAAGTTGACCCTCCTGATACCATGCCTGATAGTTACCTGTTAGTGAATCGTTTACAAAATGAACCTCTTTCAGTTTATTACCGTTAATATCCCAGTATTCCCATTTCCCCATGTATGATCCGTTTTCATAGTATCCTCTCCAGCGCAGATTACCATTAATGTAAAACGACTTAGCCTCTCCGTTGAGGATACCGTTTTTAAAATGAAATATTTCTTTTACTCTGTCTGAATTAGAATATATTACCTTACATGTCCCGGTAAAAGGTTTTAACTGGTCATTCCGGTAAAAAATATCGTGCTTAATTTCCTGCTCGGTAATTATAACTTCTTTACCGCAAGATATCAATAGTATCATCATTATGAACAGGTAAAGGTAGTTTTTCATAATTGACGTTATGATGCAACTATTCTTTATTTTAATAACGCAGCAATCAGCCTGCAGTTATTTTATATTGATGAATTATCAATAATATTGAGTGAAAGTAAAAAATTGACTGATAAAAAGCATTGCTTATGCTGCTGATGAAATTATCTTTACGTAAATCAGGCAATTGAAAAAATCAATGGGCAATCGGCAGACAAAATTTTTGTTTCGGGGAAGTCAATAGAAACAACTTATTTAAATTTTAATTGTGTATCTGTTTATTTATCTCGCTTTATAAACCCAAATTTGTCATTAACCTTATTTTTCTAATGACCATCATTAGTAAATTT
>CAZBCB010000410.1:0-2968 GCA_964489905.1 uncultured Bacteroidales bacterium | reverse complement strand
TGCAAGTTGTATAATTAATTGTCGCAAAAGAGAATAAAAAAAGCTCCAAGAGAGCGTATCTCAAGTATAATGTAATTTAAACAGAAAACATATACAGGAGATAAGGTCAAATGGAGCAAGAACAGTATAACATAAAATGGGCGAAATTCAAACATCTGAATTATGAGAAACGCATAAAGATAGAGGCGCTGCAAAGAGCTTGTAAAAGCGCAAACGAAATAGCTCAGATAATAGGGTTCAGCAAACGCACCATTGAGCGGGAATTAAAGCGAGGTAAAGTCATACAAAGGCGTATAAAGTATGACTATTACGGCGATATAAAGGGGTATTCGGAATATACAGTATACAGTGCGGAAGTTGCTCAAAGGGATTACGAAATAAAGGGGACGGCGAAAGGTAATAAGCTAAAAATAGGTAATAATTTTGAATTGGCGGATTTCATTGAAGATTGTATAGGTAATAAAAGGCTGTCGCCGTATTCTACGGCTGAAATGATAAAGGCAAACGGCGGATTTGGTATCAGACTTCATTGGAAAACGATATACAATTATTTAGACAAAGGTCTATTTTTAAACATAAGCAATAAGGATTTATGGGAGAAAAGCAAAAGGAAGAAACGGAAATATGGAAGAACCCGAATTGCTTACAATAACAGAAGCGGAAGCAGCATAACCGAAAGACCGTTTGAGGCTGAAAAAAGGGTTGAGGCAGGGCATTGGGAAATGGATACGGTAGAGAGCGGGAAGGGCGCAAAAGCGGCATTATTGGTTCTTACGGAACGGGCAAGCCGTACAGAGGAAATATACAAAATAAAAAGCAAAACGCAAATAGAAATTAAAAAAGCCTTGGATGCAATAGAAAAGAAGTTAGGCACAAAAGCCTTCAGAAAGAGATATAAAACAATAACCTGTGATAATGGTAATGAGTTTTTAGCAATGGATGAGCTTGAAAAATCAATTACCAATAAAGTAAAAAAACGTACAAAAATATATTATTGCCATCCTTATAGTGCTTTTGAACGCGGCAGCAACGAAAATGCCAATAGAATAATACGCAGATTTATACCTAAGGGCGAAAATATAGACAATTACAGCGAACAGGAAATACAAAAAATACAGGACTACATAAATAATTGTCCCCGCCGAATCTTAGGGGGGTACCCCCCTAAGATAGTATTAGAAAACCTAATGGCATAATCTTGAGATAATGCGACAATTTATATTGCAATCTATATTCGGAAGATTGTAAAATGAAGTGCAACGGATAAAAAAAGATTCATAGTGAGACTTTTTCTTTGTATAATAAGTTTGTCATAACAAAATTATACAAAAGGGAAAAGCCACTATGAATCAAGAACAGTATACCACAAAAAAGAGGAAATATGCACATTTAAATTTATGTGAACGTAAAGAAATTGAAAGATGTTTTAAAGCAGGGTACAGCATAGGCGCGATAGCAAGAGCGTTAGGGCGAAGTAAAAGCACCATAAGCCGAGAGATAAAGAGGGGCAGCGTAATACAACGCAAGGCGAAGTATTCAAAGCCCATTAAGAAAGAGCATTTAGAGAATTGGCTGCCATATAAAGAATTCAAAGCCTACTTTGCTGAGACAGGCAATGAGGTGGCAAGGGCAAACAAGTCTCGTTCAGGTGGTAAATACAAATTATTCAAAGATATGGAGCTTGTAAAATACATAGAAGAGAAAATACTGATAGACAAATATTCTCCCGATGCGGTAATAGGCAGTCTTCCTGAAGGCAGATTTAAGATAAAGGTATGTACTAAAACGGTGTACAATTACATAGACAGAGGTCTGTTAAGAGTAAAAAACATAGATTTATTGATGAAAGTAAGGTTAAAACCTAAAAAACGAAGGATAAGAGCATATAAAAGGCAATTGGGCAGAAGTATAGACCTTCGCCCTCCAAGTGTTGAGACCCGAGAGGAATTCGGGCACTGGGAAGGAGATACAATAGTAGGGAAAGACCATAAAGGTGCAATCTTAACATTGGTTGAGAGAAAGACAAACAAAGGCTTTATGATAAAAATTAAGGATATGAGTGCATCATCGGTATCAGAGGCATTTAAACAGCTAAAAGATAAGATGTATTTGTTTAAAACAATAACCTTTGATAACGGAAGCGAATTTGCAGATTGCAGCCAGCTTGAGACCGAGATATATTATGCTCATCCATACAGCGCTTATGAGCGAGGTATAAATGAGAATTACAATCGAATGATTCGCAGATTCATACCTAAAGGCAAGAGTTTCGATTCAATTGATCAGGAAACATTAAACCGTATAAACAATTGGATTGACACCTACCCCCGAAAACGACTTGGCTACAAATCCGCAGAACAAGTGTTTACTCAAGAATTAGAAAATTTTTTCCTTTACCCCTCGGGGTAAAGGAAACTGAAAGAACTTATTATACAAACCGTTGCACTTGTAGTTGCAATTTAAGGCAATCTATATTCTTGATAATTAATAAAAAATATATATTCAAACGCTTGACGATTGTTGCGTTATAGTATAAAATAAAAAAGCTGTCCATTTAATTTAAAATAGCATTGACAGTTTTTTTTATCGATAAAACGCGACACACACGGAAGGGTGTATGAACATATTTCCTTAATGTCAGATGTAAATTACCTTTGAATTAAGGCGGCTTAAATAGTAGGAGGATTGCAATTATGGCAAGTCAGAAAATCAGAATCAAGTTAAGAGCTTATGACCATAATCTTTTGGACCAATCGGCGGAAAGAATAGTCGACGTGGTAAAAAAGCACGGCACAAAGGTTTGCGGACCTATCCCCATACCTACGGAACGCGAAATAATAACGATACTGCGCTCTCCTCATAAACACAAGGATTCAAGAGAACAGTTTGAACTTAAAACGCACAAAAGGCTTATCGACATATACAGCCCCAACGCAAAGACGGTTGACAGTCTTATGAAACTGGATTT
>CAZBCB010000409.1:0-2986 GCA_964489905.1 uncultured Bacteroidales bacterium | reverse complement strand
TCATGGCTATTCTTATTAGATAAAAATCCGTCTTTTCAATTTTAATCTGCATTATGAGTTACAGTTTATAATAATTTAAACTGAATTATTTGAATTTTTGCAGATTGTTTTTTTACCTTTATACAATTAATTAAAAATAGTTGATATGAAAACTTGCAGAAGTCTTATTATTCTATCAGCTTTTATCGTTATTATCAGTTGTGTTAAAGACAAAGATCTTACTAAAACAGAAATGCTGACGCAAAAAGCATGGCTGATGAAAAGCGGGTCGGTAGATCCACCGTTAAATAACGGAAATGTTATTATCAGTGATATATTTAATAGTCTGCCTGATTGCGGCAAAGATGATTTGTTGATATTTAAATCAAACGGCTTATTCACACAGGAAGAAGGGGAAACAAAATGTAAACCAACCGATCCTACTGTTTACGATATGGGTAACTGGTCACTCAATTATGATGAAACAGTGCTGACTATGGTCAGTACATATTATGATTATGTTCGTGAATGTCAGATTCTTAAATTAAATTCTTCAGAATTGAGCATACAATACCACTTATATGATACACTCGGGACTGTATATACTTTTACTGAGTCATACAGGCATTAGGTTAGTTGTTTGCTGAAATTTGCATGTAGTCAATCATTAACGGGATATCAAATGGTTTAATACCATGCATGATCAGAATTTTACTGTCATCATGCATGGCTCGGGCAAACCACTTAATATCGAATGTTGAAATTTTATAGCTTTGTTTATAATGCTTTATGGCAAGTGACTTATTACCCATGCACCATTCCACATGTCCCAGGTTAAGATAATCGTTTTTATTTCCGTTTGATTCTACAACTTTTTCAAAATATTTTTTGGCGGTTTCAAACTTACCAAGTACAAAAGAACACCATCCAATAGGTCGTTGGATTTTATGATTTTCTGGCTGCTGGTATTCAACTTTAAAGAAATATTTCAATGCATTCTCAAAGTCTTCCATTTCCATATATGCCTGTCCGATATGTGCCTGTATCTGCAGGTTTTCAGGCTCGAGTTTTGATGCATGATTGTAATATTCGATAGCCTTGTTATAATTGCCGGTTCTTTTATAGCACCATGCTATCTGATAAATAAGCCATAACCGGCCAGGGTTAATAATTTCAGCTTTATGATAATATTCAATAGCCTTAGGATAATTTTCAAGCTTCTGATAACAAAAACCGATTTTCTCAAATAATTCATATTGTTTGTCAGTGACTATTATTTTTTCAAAAATTTTCAAGGCTTCAGCATATATATTTTTTTCAAAATAAAATTCACCTATATTTCTGATTATTAATGAATTGTCAATAAGTGTACTAAAGTATAATGAATCAAGTATGGAAATAGGCAGATTAAAAATGTCGTCAAATTCTGCTTTTAATGGATGCAGCTTATAGAACCGGTAAAGATCCTGGAAATATTGATTAAAGATGGCCTTATCACGCACCTCGGAATTAAGCTTTTCGTCTTCGCTGGCCATTTCATTCATTGCTTTCAGCTCCATATTAAAAAGCTCAATAACGGTTGATTTTTGCAAAGGCAGCATGTGTTTCACATTAAGGCAGAATGAATATTTGTCGGAGTTGCAGAGAAAATGCGTACGTTCAATTCCTTCGGCAAATTGCCTGACATCGAAACCTTCTTTAACATTGCTCAGAGCTGCTTTAACATCTTCATTTTCTTTGAAAAACGGCAGGAACCAGTTGCTGATATCGTTAAAAAAATCGAACCTTTTAAGGTAAGCAAAGGCTCCGAGGAAGACATCAGCACCTTCCATCTGAAGGTTTGAAAATTCTTCAAGCTTATTATAAACATCAGGAGTATCTTTAAAAAAGGTTTCCCATGCGGGATTCTTTTCTTCGGGATTACCTGAGGATATCATGCCTTCAAGGTCAAGTTTGTCTTCAAGTTTCGAACGCATTTTTATCATTTCAGGCATAATTTCTTCCTGTATTTTTTTTGTAATGCTTTCAGTTTCTTTAGCTTTAATAAATTGAATAATAACTGTTTCCGTAAACTTTTCCATTTGTTTATCACCTTGCTTTGCTTTCAGTCGTTGAAGAATTTCAGGATAATAAACAAGCCTGTAATCATAGAAAATAAGGCCGGTTATGAGACCTGTCAAGCCCCTTTGCCATACCTGGTGTTCGCCTGCTTCATAGAAATCAAACAGAAGATTGATTTTTTTACTGTCAAAATGACGTAATAATGATAAAGTAAGCGCACTGACGACTATACATTTGTCATACCAGGGAAAAGTATTTGATGAGCAGATGTCTGATAAAAGTTTTATCTCATTATCGCGTAATTTATCGGTCAGCCAGATGTAATGAAATAATTTAGCCATGGTTTTTCTTGCACCCGGCCATTCTGACAAGTCTTTCTTGTCGCCGGCTTCTTCAAGCAAGCTTTCAATTTCCTTTTTAAATTTAAGTTTTTCGATATATTCCGATGATTCTGTTTCAGCCTGTTCAATCTGATACCATGTTTTTCTCTTTATCTCACTATATGTCAGAAGATTATGGTTTACAATAATATCTTCCTTAATATCATCAGCCAGTTCGGTTAATGATTTCAGCAGGCGTGTATACACTTTTTCTTTTTCAGGATCTTCAGGGAGTTCAAAAGAATATTTAAGAATGTTAAGATAAGTTTCGAAATGATTGTCAAGCTGGTTTTTAAAGTCACGATTCCGGCACTGGTTGGCCAGCATCCCAAGTAAATCAAAAGCATTTTTCAGGCGCTTTTCTTTGATATATTCAAAAAAGCGGTTATAGTTTTTTATTAATTCGTCAAATTTCATATCCTGTATTTTGGGTCATTTTTCCTGTTCAATAGTTATGCCAAAGTTTATTTGGAATTATTAATCTGATATGTATGATTAACAGGTTTTAATACAATTTTCAGGAAATTTCCGAAAAAACAAACTTTTATCAAAATATTTGTATTACC
>CAZBCB010000408.1:0-2992 GCA_964489905.1 uncultured Bacteroidales bacterium | reverse complement strand
CAAAAAATTACATAACAAACATATCCGTATAAATGGTTGAAGATGTGGGAAGTATAGTTATTTCGGGTGCCCGTGTCCATAATCTGAAAAATATCCATCTTAATATTATACGTAATAAATTAATTGTTGTTACAGGTTTATCGGGTTCGGGAAAGTCATCTCTTGCTTTTGACACAATATATGCCGAAGGACAACGGCGTTACGTTGAAAGCCTTTCGTCTTACGCAAGGCAGTTTTTGGGCAGGATTAACAAACCCGAGGTTGATTTTATCAGGGGAATTCCACCTGCTATAGCTATTGAGCAAAAGGTAAATACACGAAACCCGCGGTCGACAGTAGGTACTTCAACAGAAATTTATGATTACCTTAAATTATTATATGCCCGGATAGGTAAAACATTTTCTCCGGTTTCAGGGCAGCTTGTAAAAAAAGATACGGTTTCTGATGTAGTTGATTTCATTCTTTCTTTTCCACCCGAAACACGGTTGTTGGTTTTAGCGCCATTAAAAGACACTAACAGTCTGAGCCTTTCACAGCATATTGAAAACCTTATGCATCAGGGAATAACCCGATTGGAAATTAACAACACTCTAATTAAAATTGAAGAATTCCTTCAATCTCCCCCTGCCATAACAAAGTCGGAAATAAATGTTGTAATTGACAGAATAATAGTTGCCTATGATGACGATTCAAAAAGCCGTTATGCCGATTCTGTCCAGATGGCTTTCCGGGTTGGCGAAGGTTCATGCATGATAAAGCAGATGGATGATATGGCCATGGTAAGGCTGTTCAGCGATGCTTTTGAGGCCGACGGAATCAGATTTGAGGAACCCACTGTTCACTTGTTTAGTTTTAATAATCCAATAGGAGCCTGTCCTGTATGTGAAGGGTACGGAAAAGTAATAGGGATTGATGAAGATCTGGTGGTACCAAACAAATCACTTTCAATATATGAAGACGCCGTTGTCTGTTGGAAAGGTGAAAAAATGATGAAATGGAAAGAAAAGCTGATAATGAATGCCGATAAATTTGACTTTCCCATTCACCGACCATATTATGAGCTTACCGATGAACAACGATCAGTATTATGGAATGGTAATAAATATTTTAAAGGTATTAATGCATTTTTTGAATACCTCGAAACCAAAAAATATAAGATTCAATACCGGGTAATGCTCTCGCGTTACCGCGGAAAAACTACATGTCCGCACTGTAATGGCACGCGTCTTAAGAAGGAAGCGGGTTATGTAAAAATTAACGGTAAATCAATTACTGAACTGGTAACAATGCCTGTAGAACAGCTCAGGGATTTTATTGATAATATAAAGCTTTCAGAATATGAATTAAAAATTGCAAAACGTATTTTAACCGAATTGAAAGCCAGAATTAAGTACTTATGTGATGTAGGACTTGAATATCTTACGCTGAACCGCTTATCATCAACGCTGTCAGGTGGTGAATCGCAGCGGATCAATCTGGCAACCACACTGGGCAGCAATCTGGTAGGGTCAATTTATATTCTTGATGAACCCAGTGTTGGGTTGCACCCCCGCGATACCGGAAGACTGGTAAATGTATTAAAAAGCTTACGGGATGCAGGAAATACGGTGCTGGTTGTTGAACACGAAGAAGAAGTTATTAAAGCAGCCGATGATATTATCGATATTGGCCCTCATGCAGGCAAAGATGGCGGGGAAATTATTTTCCACGGCACGTTTGATGAACTAATGAAATGTGATAATAATCTTACGGCACGGTATTTAAGTGGCAGGGAAAAAATTGATATTCCGGCATACCGACGCAAATGGAACAATTATATCTGCATCTATGGAGCAAGAGAAAACAATCTGAAAGGTATTGATGTAAAAATTCCCCTGAATATAATGACCGTTATTACAGGTGTAAGTGGCTCAGGGAAGTCATCATTAGTTAAGTCAATTCTTGTTCCGGCATTAAATAAATTATATAACGGACATGGCGAAAAATCAGGCCGTTACGGGAAAATTGACGGCGATCTTCATTTGCTGGCCAATATAGAATTTGTTGACCAGAACCCTATTGGTAAATCTTCACGCTCAAATCCGGTTACCTACATTAAAGCATTTGATGATATCCGTAAATTATATGCTGCCCAGCCTATGGCAAAATACAATAATTTTTCAGCATCACATTTTTCATTTAATATTGACGGTGGCAGGTGTGAGGAATGTCAGGGAGAAGGTGTGATAAAAATTGAAATGCAGTTTATGGCCGATATTTTTCTTGTATGCGACAGTTGCCATGGAAAGCGATTTAAGGAAGAAATTCTTGATGTTGTTTATCAGGGAAAGACAATATACGATTTACTTGAACTCACTGTTGATGAAGCAATTGCATTATTTGAAGCACAGGACAGCCACCTTGAAAAAGCAATTGCTCGCAAGCTGAAACCCTTAGCTGATGTAGGCCTGGGTTATATCAAACTGGGGCAGTCATCAAGTACTTTAAGTGGCGGTGAGAGCCAGCGGGTTAAGCTGGCATCGTTCCTGGGTGCTGAAAAAGGCAATATGCCGACACTGTTCGTTTTTGATGAACCAACCACCGGTTTGCATTTCCACGATATAAAAAAGCTCCTTCAGGCTTTTAATGCGTTGATTGAGCGCGGCCATACGGTACTTATTATAGAACATAATCCGGAAGTAATAAAAACAGCCGACTGGATAATTGATCTTGGGCCTGAAGCAGGTGAAAAAGGCGGATATATTGTTTTTGAAGGCACACCTGAAGAAATTATTAATTGTGAACCTTCTTTTACGGGAAAATATCTTAAGGCCAAACTGAATGGTAAATCAGTGAATCGAAGTTGAAATCAGTACTGCGTTTTTCACAACCGGTATCTTTTGCATACTTCCTTTTATCATCTTTGATCTTTCCGGGATTAGTCAATAAAAACACAATCCCAAATTTGTCATTAACCTTATTTTTCTAATGACCATCATTAGTAAATTTTGTT
>CAZBCB010000407.1:0-2996 GCA_964489905.1 uncultured Bacteroidales bacterium | reverse complement strand
TTTTTCCTGAATTTCTTTGTTCTTCATGACTTGCTATTTTAAATATTAACAGCGCAAATATAATTAACACTGTTAATATACACAAATGCTGTTAATGGAATTTATTGAGCAAGGAAGAAAAAGCAATAACAGAACACAGACTACTGCACTTGCAATTGTTGCCTGATAGCGCGGGACAGTCTGAGCAAACATCACCGCAAATTGAAACTATCATTTTAAATCAACTCGTTGATTTCATTAAGGTGAAGTTTGAAATGCCTTAAATAGTCGATTATACAATCTTTCATTGAAACCAGACAATCATTGCCACATTCCCATTGATTCTCCAATTTACATGGATCTACATTTTTAACTAAGTGAATAAAATGAAGATTGGAGTATTTCCACAGCATAATTAAGTCGTTCCAGTTTTCATCCTGATAGTTTTGAATAGCTATCCATCGGTCGTTATTACCTTCAGTAGCATAATTCGGAAAAATCAACGGAGAGGGCTGGTAATGCATGTATACAGTTCGATGTGTATTATTTGAAGCAGAATCAATCATGTGACCGATAATCTGTTTTACAGATCTGTTTTGACTGTTTCTTCTTTCAGAAATAACATCATCAGTTAAAGCTGACAACTTAGGTTCCCATTCTTCAATCAGTGAAGACAGGCCTTCAATTACGGGTTGAAATTCATTAATCATAAAGCAGGTTTTTTAATATGAGTTCAAGTTATTACTAAACAGTTATTAACTTACCCGAATAAAATACCTTAATGCAGTTTATTAATGATAAGATAAAAAAAGAAATTAATCTATCCTGATAACCGCCTTAACTTCTCCGGGTAACTCATCTCCCTCATAGCAAACCTTTTCTAAATATAACCCGGCTCCCGGTGCAGTTAATTTTGCAGGTATGTCAGAAGCTTTTTTAAAGAACCCCTCTATCTCCTTTATTGACAGCTTGCCTCTTGCAGCTTCTGCCATAACGCCTATCATACGCCTAACCTGCTTGTGCAGAAAATGGCTTCCTGTTATTCGTATCAATATCAGGTCGCCCGACTCAACAATCTCTACACTCCTTATCTCAACCATTGTTGACTTTTCTTCATCGCTCTTTTCAGCAAAAGTCTTGTAGTCTCTGAAACCTGTGTACAAATCGGCTACCTGCTTCATAATGTTCATATCCAGAGGGTCTTTTACCCACCAAACCATCTTTTTTCCAAAGGCAGTCGGCCTCTTTGATATCTGGTACAAATAAACCCTGTATTTGGCATCATAGCGTGCATGAAATTTCGGATTTGTAGTATTTACTGATAAAACAACAATATCGCCGGGAAGGTTATCATTCAGCTTATGTTTCAGAAAAAGTGGCTTCATGTTTGTATTTACATCAAGATGGGCAACCTGACCTAAGGCATGGACTCCCTGATCTGTTCTGCCTGCTCCGTAAAGCTCAACTTTCTCTCCGGTGAAAACCTGCTTGCATGCATCTATTACAGCTCCCTGAACTGATTTAAGTCCTTTTTGCATTTGCCATCCGGCATATTTAGATCCATCATATTCGATGGTCAGCTTGTATCTCGACATAAGTATTTAAATTTTAATCAATTTATGAATTTATATTTTTTCCTGAATATGCTCAATGAATAATCAAGGTAAGGAGATTCAATTTCCCCTGCATCAAGAATTGAATGAAAAAGAAAATCAGTCCTATACCTGTTGTTAATGTTCTTCTCTGCATTTTTAACCTTTTCAGGATATCTTTTTTTATAACTTTCAGAAAACCAAATAAGGCAAGCAGGGTTTTTCTCATAATCTGTATTTTGCGAATGGAGCCATTTATAATTTTCACCAAGCAATTCACCATGATCAGAAAGAAAAATCAATATAGCATTTTTATCTCTAAGCTTTTTTACTATTTCTGACAGAAAAAAATCAGCATATAGTAATATATTGTCATAACTATTTACAATAAGTTGTTTATCCTTATTTGTGAACGATTTTTTAGTCAGTGAAGGTTGAAACTTCTTAAAATCATCAGGAATATTTGCCGGATACCACCAGTGGCAGCCCATTTGTTGAATTACTATGAGTTTTCTTGCACTATCTGAATCTAAAGCTTTGTATATATATGGCAACATTTCAGCATCATATTTACCGTTTAAACTATGCTGCTTTTCTGCTGCATCTTTATATATATATGAATCACATTCTTCAGCAAAGGGCAGTAATGCATTGCTAAGACTCTGGTTACCAATCCACCATGTAGCAAAGCTGTTCCTGTCAAATATCGAAATAAATGATTTTTCAAAGAAAGATGGTGAATGGTCTGAGCTATCTGATCGTGTCAGAATCTGAGGCACACTCCTTAAAGTATATGTCCATTCAGAAATTATCCTTTTAAAAGACAATGCACCAGTCTTGGACATTTCAGGGAAGGTATTTTTTTCATACCCGTTTAAACTCACATGGTCAGCCCTCATTGATTCACCTAATACAAACACTACCGTCAGACTGTCGGTTTTACATAACGAGTTTTCACTGATATTTATACTGTTGCCTCCAAGCACAAGTTTGTTTTGCATATAATCTTCAATGCCTGTATATAATGAAAAAGGAACTTTATGAATGATATATTTCGAATCGGTAATCATAAGAATAAGGATAACTGTAACCCCCGCTATCCCCCAAAGCCTGAAAAGTATAATTCTTTTTGTGTTTTCAAGCTTCAGTCTATCCCTGACCAATAATACACATACAGCAATGACCAGCAACATATATAAAGTAAAATTCAGGGAAATAACTGTTAATGCTTCAGAACTGTTTGTAAAGAATACTGATTCAAGCACACCGGCATCAAATTCAATATTAAACTGAAATATGTAAAATGCAAGTCCTCCTGAACCAATAAAAAAAACAGGGAACAAAACAGTAAATATCCTTTTATTGAGAATCAGATAATAAATAATTCCCCCGGACAAGAGGGTTCTCAGCGCGCAGTAAAAAAAT
>CAZBCB010000406.1:0-3003 GCA_964489905.1 uncultured Bacteroidales bacterium | reverse complement strand
AATATATCTTGAAAAATTGGGAATAAACAGCTCTACTCCCTATGATTCTTCAAAAATTGATAACAATGGAAGGTTTAAACTAAAGGGTAAAACAGATCAGCCTGCTTTTTTTATTTTAAAAGCCGGAAATCAAAAGTTTATTACCCTTCTTGTTGACTCCATGGAAAAAATAAGCTTTTCAGCCGATTTTATTAATTTCTCAAAAGAATATAAGATTGAAGGTTCATACGGATCACTTAAGGTAAAAGAACTTAATACCCATCTGGCGAATACCAACAACCGGATAGATTCTGTTAACTCCCTGATTTCGATGTACGCCAACACTGCCGGATATGAAGTTAAAATAACAGAATGGCAACGAAAAATCAATAATCTGATATTAGAACAACAGCAATTTTCTAACAAGTTTATTGCTGAAAATCCATTTTCTCTGGCATCAGTTCTGGCAATTTATCAGAAATTCAACAATGGGAATTATGTCGTTCAGGATTTGCAAACTATAAAAGTCGCAGCTTCTGCTCTCTATTCAATGTACCCAAATTCAGAACATGCAAAAACATTATACGAGGATACAAAACAACTTATGCAGGATGTACAAAACCTGGAAGTTCAGAATTTCATTAAGGAAAAAGGAGTCAACTCACCTGAAATCAGTCTGCCCGACAGCACAGGAAGAATTATTTCCCTTTCATCGCTGAGAGGAAAATATGTTCTTCTTCATTTTTGGTCGGCTAACGATGCTGACAGCCGCATTATGAATCCAGTTCTTAAAGAAAACTATAACAAATTTAAAAACAGAGGATTCGAAATATATCAGGTTTGTATAGATACTTTAAAAACATCCTGGGTCAGGGCTGTTAAAAATGATCAACTCAACTGGATTAATGTTAATGATCTGGAAGGATGTATCAGTGCAATAAATAGTTACAATATACAATATATCCCGTCAAATTATCTTCTCGATAAAGAGGGAGTAATTATTGCAAAAGATCTTAAAGGTCCATCGATATATAAAAAACTCAACGAACTTTTTAACTAATTAATATCAAAATTCGATAGATATTGGCCACTTTCAGCCTTGTTGGGCAATTTTTCTATCATGTTATATGTTTTTTTCTATATTGCGTCCGTTTTAAAAAAATGAGATTCCTGACAAATATTGTTAGTTTTTTAATAATAGACCTTGAATATTAAAAAGACATATTTCATATCTGATGTTCACCTGGGAGCCCCTGCTATGAATAACAACCCTGAAAGGGAAAAGCTATTTGTCGATTGGCTTGAAACTGCAGGGAAAGATGCTGCAGCAATATACATGCTCGGGGATATTTTCGATTTCTGGTATGAATACCGAAAAGTTGTTCCCCGTGGCTTTGTCAGAACCCTTGGTAAAATAGCTGAACTTTCAGATAAAGGTATACCAATACATTTTTTTACAGGAAACCATGATGTTTGGGTATTTGATTATCTTCCTTCTGAAACAGGTGTAATCATCCACAGAGAACCAATCATTGAAAAGATTGGAAATAAAAAATTCTTTTTAGGACATGGTGACGGACTCGATCAAAAGGAGAAAGGCTATCTTGCCCTTAAACGCCTTTTTACAAGCAAAACAGCTCAATTTATGTTTTCAAGGCTTCATCCTAACCTTGCAATATGGTTTGGTCACGAATGGGCTAAAAGAAGCAGGATTTCAAAAGGCACCGAACCTGAATATATAACCGATATCAATAATGAATCAGCATTTAAATTTGCTGATAATTTTTCAAAAAGTAACAATATAGACTATTATATCTTCGGACACCGCCATATCCTACATAAGGAAAAATTAGTATCCGGGGCAGAACTTATAATGCTCGGTGAATGGTTCAATTTCTTTTCTTATGCTGAATTTGACGGAGATTCCGCTGAGCTTAAAAAATATTCTAAAAAACTTCAGTGAGACAGATTGATTTATGAATAAAGAAATTTATACTACAATTATTGCATCAGGAAGCTATATTCCTGAGAATGTCGTTAAAAACGATGACTTCTTAAATAACAAGTTCTTTGATCCAAAGGACGGAAATGTATTCGACAAACCTAACAAGGAAATTATTGAAAAATTCTATGAAATAACTAATATCGGAGAGCGTCGTTGGGCTGCCGATGATCAAATGACTTCTGATCTTGGATATCTTGCTGCAAAAGATGCTCTCGAAAGTTCAGGTATAAATCCCGATTCTCTTGATTTTATAATTTTCGGACACAATTTCGGAGATATTGAGGCCGGCAGTACTTCAAGTATGCTGATCCCAAACCTTGCAGCCAGGGTTAAGCAACATCTTAAAATAGTTAAGCCTTCAATTTCCTGTTTCGATATTCTTGCAGGTTGCCCCGGCTGGGTACAATCAATGATTGTTGCTAATTCTCTCATTAAATCAGGCACATATAAAAGAGGCCTTGTAATTGGCGCTGATGTTACATCCCGGGTAGGTGATCCTTTTGACCGTGACTGTATGATTTTTGCTGATGGTGCCGGTGCTGTTATTGTTGAAGGTGTTAAAAGCTCTGCTCCAGTGGGTATACTTTCTCATGCCGAAAGAACTGATGCTGTTGATTGGGCTGATATTCTTACAATGACCCCTTCATTAAATCCCTGGCACGACAGGAGTAAAAAGTACATAAGAATGGAGGGACATAAGGTTTATGTATATGCCTTACAAAAAGTTCCTGCAATAGCTAAAGAAGCTATTGATAAAGCAGGTCTTACTCTGGCTGATATTAATAAGGTGCTTATTCATCAGGCAAACGAAAAGATGGATGAAGCTATTAGCCAAAGACTAATGAAACTATACAAAACTCAAGGCCCGACAGATGAAATAATGCCAATGACCATAAGTTTTCTTGGAAATACTTCAGCAGGCACTGTTCCAACTATGTATGACCTGATAAAAAAGAATAAACTTGGCAATCACAGAATAAAAAGTGGCGACAACTTAATATTCACCTCTGGCGGTGCAG
>CAZBCB010000405.1:0-3007 GCA_964489905.1 uncultured Bacteroidales bacterium | reverse complement strand
TTTCCTGTAAACAGGTTTTATTCAATCTGCACTGCCCTTTCCATTTTTATCAGCCCGGATGAATTTATAAATTCATCGCATTTGGGATAATCGTGATTTTTATTTGACGTATTTATACGTCGTAATGATATTTATCTTATATTTACATCAAATAAAAAATACATTATGGCTTGTGCCAAAACACAGCTTTTTGATAAGCAATTGCAACAGGCTGCTGAGTTCTTCAAAGCGCTTGCACATCCCGCGAGGTTGCAGGTTCTTAAATACCTTGCTGAAACCAGAACCTGTATTACAGGCGATATATCGGAAGAATTACCGCTTAGCCGTACAACAGTCAATCAGCACCTTGCCGAATTAAAAAGGGTTGGTTTGATAAAAGGACACATTGAAGGAGTAAAAACAAATTATTGTCTGAATCCGGAAGCAATCAATCAACTGAAAAAGATAACAGCAACTTTTTTAAAAGATATCCAATGTTGTGGTCAATAAATAAAACAGTGGAAACAGATATGGGCCAACATTCACAAATAAGAGTTGACCCGTTTCTTAAAGAATAATGGGACAATACAATAACTTAATGTAACCATGCCAATGATACCTGTCTTGTTTATATCAGAAAAGAGAAACATCTCTAATATAGACTTTAAAAATCCTACTGTAATTAACGGCTATGATGAGTTTATTTTATCAGATTGATACAATTTTATAAAATATTAATTATGAACAAACAAAAACAAGCTATCAATTATTTTAAAAACAGTTTTAACTGCTCACAATCGGTTTTTACTGTTTTTGCCCCTGATTTCGGAATATCAGAAGACGACAGTCTTAAAATTGCCTGTGCATTCGGAGGTGGTATGGGTCGTCAGCAGCATATTTGCGGGGCGGTAACAGGAGCTCTTATGGCCATTGGTCTGAAATACGGAAAGGCCTTGCATGATGAGGAAAGTAAAAAAGCCGAAACCTACAGGAAAACCGTTGAATTCTTTGAAAAATTTAAAAAACTAAATGGCACTATCTCCTGTAAAGAGCTGTTGCATGGACTTGATATGAATCATCCCGATGAGTATGCCCGTATTAAGGAACTCGGATTATTCGACACACTCTGTACAAAATATGTAGAAGATGCTGTAAAAATTACGGAACAGATTATCCATGAATAAAACACAAGAATTGCAGTAACTGATGAAAGCTTCACGCATATAGTTCCATTATAAAAAGATGAGTAAAATATGGTTGTTACAAGAGTTTAAGTGATTAATCAAAAATATCCCCGTGAAATCAGATTATTATCAGCCAATGATAATTGGCACAATGCAAACCAAAGCAGGTGAAATCAAAAAGGTTGCCACCCGATTAAACTGGGCTGATACCCTGGGTGCAATTAAAGTTCGATGGAGGATCGGACGTAATAATTATAAGGTTGTTCCGGGGCTTTATGCCGCAGGAAACCCCGATGAAAATTCCGATGTTTTTGTAACAGCTAATTATAAACTTTCGTTCGATCACCTGAGAAAGAACCTTGACGGGCTTAATGCATGGATACTCGTGCTTGATACCAAAGGAATTAATGTATGGTGTGCAGCAGGCAAAGGTACTTTTGGAACTGCCGAACTGGTGAACAGAATCAGAATAACACGGCTTAAAGAAATCATAAAGCACAGAAGGATTATCGTTCCGCAACTGAGTGCTACAGGTGTATCGGCATATCAGGTTAAGAGACTTACAATGCCTGAAACTGACGTCAATATTCAATTTTCAAATCAATCACCGGTTAGCTTTCAATCACTTAATAATAACATAACGGTTGACAGGGGTTTCACTGTTGTTTTCGGGCCTGTAAGAGCTGCTGATATCAAAGCATTTATCGCTAACGGTTATAAATCAACTGAAGAAATGAGAAAAGTCTCATTCAGTTTTTCTGATCGTTTAAAGCTTGTACCGGTCGACTTTGTGCATTCAGGAACAAAACTGCTGGCTGCATTGGTACTGTTTTTTATCCTTTCGGGAATCAATGCCCGGGGAATCAGTCTGAATCAGGCTTTCCAAAAAGGTTTGGTTTCAGCTTTTTATATTATCATTGCCTATTTGACGGGTATCATCATTACGCCATTGCTTCTACCCTATATTCCCGGAAGAATGTTTGCTTTTAAAGGTTTGATTACCGGCTTTATCATATCAGTAATCCTTACTGTTTTTGATAACAGAGAAAGCACTACTCTTGAAGCTGTTGCCTGGTTTATGCTGATACCTGCTATTTCATCGTTTATGACTATGAACTTTACAGGATCATCGACCTTCACTTCACTTTCGGGAGTCAAAAAGGAGATGAAAGTATTTGTGCCGATACAAATCGTAATGGCTGTTGGCGGCCTAATTATGATAGTGTGGAATAATCTGATGATGGTATGACTTAAAAATATGCATGGAGGAAATGAAATCAGAAACCGGCTGCTGTGACAAGTTATCAGCTTCCTTTTTTCTACATGAGAAATGTCTGTCATGCAAATAAATTATGAAATATTTACAAAGATTTTTGTAATCACAGTAAGAACCAAAAACGTATGATCCAATCATTTTATTATCAAATCTTCCTGCTATGAAAGAAATGGTATATCTGAAAAATGTAGTAACATTGAGACTCGATCAGGCGAAATGTAACGCTTGTGGCATGTGTGTAAAAGTATGCCCCCGTGCTGTTTTCAGAATATTCGAAGGAAAGGCTCACATAATTAACCGCGATTATTGTATTGAATGTGGAGCCTGTGCCTTAAACTGCGAGGTTAAAGCCATTACAGTTCTTTCAGGTATAGGCTGTGGGTGTGCCACCGGAATTATTGAAGGCTTCTTTAACGGGGGAAAATCAGCCTGTTCATGTGCTAATATGAAAACAAACAATGGATGAAAATAATATTAAATTCATTAGTTTTAATTTCTATAAACCGAGATTATTCAATAAAAACACAGTATGTATTTAAACCTGTTGTTTCTATTGACTATCCCGACA
>CAZBCB010000404.1:0-3007 GCA_964489905.1 uncultured Bacteroidales bacterium | reverse complement strand
ATTACCCATTTCAAAAAGAAATTTTATTTGAGAAAGGTGTACATTAGTTTTTAGTTCTGATAATAAATGCAGCAAACAGCAATCATTGTAAAAACTGATTATGGCCGGCACCTTGAATAATGATAACCTTCCGTTGGCCGGGAAGAATTAAAATCAAATATTATGAAAAAAATTTTATTAAATTTATTGTTGGTGCTGATACCAGTTAGTTTTTTCGTTTTTATTTCATGTGAAAAGGATGACCAAAAAACAAGCAGTAAAACTGACAAGCAACTTAGTGAAGACATCAGGAACATTGTTTCAGACAGTACACTTCAGAATATTATCGAATTGGGGATGCCTGTAAATAAAGGGCTGACACCTCCTGATATTGAAAATTCCTATGTTGCATCACCATTCATTCTGAAGTCAAGCAACATTTCTTATGATTATGAAGGCAAATTATTTGCTGACTATTACGTAAGGTTTTATGATCAGAATAATGACAGCCTTACTATAAAGCTTGATTATTCCAATGGTGGTGAAACCGGCACAGGCGTCGGAGGATTTCTTTCAGGGAGTGGCAGCAGGTTTTCTGTTTTTGTTGAAGTTAACTCATTATATTTAGGTTATCCGGCTAAAATGTTACAAATTATATCGGGCACAATAACAAGTGAAGGCATTAAAGATTTCTATTTTACAAATTATATGTTGGATAATTATGGCAACGAAGGTGGATATTGGATAGAGAACGGTGAAGGAAGAATTATTTATGACTCGGATGGCATTTCGCCGGTAACAGAAAGTTTTAAATCAACACAAGTTAAAGAATACACAGGAACTGACGGAGCAGGTCTTAAATAATCCCAATTCGTCAATTGAAAAATTCAATTGATAAGTCGGGATTTCCTCGATAAGTCAATAGAAACAACAGGTTTATATATTAACTGTGTTTTTATTGACTAATTTTGGTTTATGTAATTCTTGTAATATCTGCACCCAGCGTGTTAAGTCGTTCATCTATCCGTTCATACCCGCGGTCAATCTGGTCAATATTATGGATGATGCTGGTTCCGTCGGCCGAAAGGGCGGCAATAAGCAAAGCGACGCCGGCACGAATATCGGGGGAGGTCATTATAGTGGGTCTTAATTTTATCTGGTTATCAAGTCCGATTACCGTTGCTCTGTGCGGGTCACATAATATAATCTGGGCACCCATGTCAATGAGTTTATCCACAAAGAACAGGCGGCTTTCAAACATTTTCTGGTGAATGAGTACACTGCCTTTGGCTTGTGTTGCGACAACAAGGACCACGCTAAGTAAATCGGGCGTGAATCCGGGCCATGGGGCATCGTCAATTTTCATAATAGAACCGTCGATGAAGGTTTCCACTTCGTAATGTTCCTGGGCGGGAATGAAAAGATCATCGTCACGGCGTTCGAACTGAATACCAAGGCGGTTAAAGGTGGCAGGGATAATGCCGAGGTGTTCATATCCCACATTACGGATAGTAATTTCTGAGTGAGTCATAGCAGCCATGCCAATAAAAGAGCCCACTTCGATCATATCGGGGAGGAGTGTGTGGTCGCAACCTTTCAGGTTGCCAACACCTTCGATGGTAAGGAGGTTCGATCCTATGCCGTTTATTTTAGCTCCCATTTTCACAAGCATCCTGCAGAGTTGCTGAACATAAGGTTCACATGCTGCATGATAAATCGTAGTCTTTCCTTCAGCCAAAGCAGCAGCCATGATTATATTGGCCGTACCGGTGACCGATGCTTCATCAAGCAGCATATAACAACCCTTTAGTCTGCTTGTTTTAAGCATATAGAAATCTTCTTTCGGCTCGTATGAAAATTCTGCTCCAAGATTAATAAGTCCATTGATATGTGTGTCAATTCGTCTTCTGCCAATTTTATCGCCGCCGGGTCGGGGTATATATCCTTTGCCAAAGCGGGTGAGCAAAGGGCCAATTATCATCACAGAGCCTCTGAGGCTTGCACTTTTTTTCTTGTATTCGGGTGTCAGTAAATATTCTATATTAACATTACGGGCTTCGAAAGCATAATCAGTGTGTGAAAGACGTGTAACTTTCACGCCCATATCAGCCAAAAGTTCAATCAGGTTTTTTACATCAAGAATATCAGGAATATTCCGTATGGTTACTTTTTCTGCAGTCAGCAGGGTTGCTGAAATAACCTGCAGGGCTTCGTTTTTGGCACCTTGCGGAATTATCTCGCCTTTTAGCCGTTTTCCGCCATTTACTTTAAATGATGCCATATAATGGGTGGTTACATTCGCTGTTTTTTATCGCCACGCGGAGGATTGAATTTCTTCTTCTGTTTTTGAAAGTCTTTTTGCTCGCTTAACTTAACCCCTTCTTTAAGTTTAATTTTCCCCCCTGAAAGAAGCTCAAGATCAGCTGCAATAATAGCATCGGTAACCGAATCGCGGTTCCATGTGAGGTATGATTTCTTCATCTGGTTGGCAATAAGTTTGACAAGCATATCTTTCTCCTCGCCTTCGGGGAATTTAATTGCCTCTTCAATCATCAGTTCAATAATTTTCCCGTAATGCCTGTAGCGTATCTGGTTTGTGTTATAGGGCACACGACGGGGCTTTTCAACAAAAGCTTCAGGCTTCGGAATTTCATAAGGATAATCTATATCAAGCTTAAAATCAGACATAATTGCCAGATGGTCCCATAGTTTATGCTTGAAATCATTAATATCACGCAGGTGAGGATTCATATTCCCCATTATTGCAATAATTGCCTGTGCAAGTCGATTGCGCTCCTCACGATCTTCAACGGTGAGTATGTAATCCACCATTTTATGGATATTTCTGCCGTATTCCGGTAACTTCAATTTAGGACGGCATGAATTATAATCGTAGTTCATAACATGATTTTGGGCAAAATTAACGAAATTTTATAAAAGCTGAACTATTCTTCCGGCATTTTCTGAGAATAATCCCAAATTCGTCAATAGAAACAATATTTTTAAATATTTATGGTGTTTCTATTGA
>CAZBCB010000403.1:0-3010 GCA_964489905.1 uncultured Bacteroidales bacterium | reverse complement strand
CTTGTTAAAGAATACCAGGATGAAGGAGGAAAAGTTGAGGTGAACTGGTATTATGATAAAAAAGATCCGGATATGGTTGAAGAAATTGAAGATTTTTCTGTTGAATCGGGAATGGAAATAAAAATGATACCTTTTTAATGGTTTGTTAATTATCATTAAAAAATTTTAGCTTTAAAATATTCCCGGTTAAGTCTTGCAATATGAGAAATTGAGATATTTTTAGGGCATTCTGCTTCGCAGGCTCCGGTGTTTGTACAGGAACCAAATCCCAAATCATCCATTTTGGCTACCATATTTTTTACACGTTCTTTTGCTTCAATTTGTCCCTGAGGCAGTTTAGCAAATTGTGAAACTTTTGCTGCAACAAAAAGCATTGCAGATGCATTTTTACATGCAGCAACGCAGGCCCCACAACCAATGCATGCTGCGGCATCCATGGCTATTTCTGCATCTTCTTTTCGGATAGGTATGGCATTAGCATCAGGTACACCTCCGGTACTTACTGAAATATAGCCTCCTGCAGCGATTATTTTATCAAAAGCACTGCGGTCAACAATAAGGTCTTTAATAACAGGAAACGGCTTTGCCCTCCAGGGTTCAACTGTAATAGTATCTCCGTCTTTAAATTTGCGCATGTGCAACTGACAAGTCGTTATATCTTCATCAGGTCCGTGGGGATGACCATTAATATATAGGCCACATGCACCACAGATACCTTCACGGCAATCATGGTCAAAACAAACTGGTTTTTCAAATTTATCGATTAATTGCTGGTTAAGAATGTCAAGCATTTCAAGAAAAGAGCAGTCAGGAGATATGTTGCTAACGTTATATACAACAAATTTACCCTTTGTCTTTGCATTTTCCTGACGCCAAATTTTAAGGGTGAAATTCATAACATTTATTGTTTAGAAATTAACATTAAAATCAGGTTTTATAATTTCTGGTCTGCACCTTGATGTTTTCGTAAATAAGAGGTTCTTTGTGCAGCACGGGTTCATTATTCTGAGCTTTATATTCCCAGGCTGATACAAACATATATTCATCGTCATTGCGTTTGGCTTCACCATCTTCAGTCTGATATTCTTCTCTGAAATGACATCCGCATGATTCCTCGCGCTGCAGAGCATCACGGGCCATAAGCTCGCCTATTTCTATAAAATCAGCTACTCGGATGGCTTTTTCAAGTTCAGGATTTAACTCATCGTCGTTACCCGGAATTTTTATAGTGTTCCAGAATTCCTCTTTAAGGTTGGCAAATTCTTTTATTGCATTTTTAAGTCCTCCAAGTGTTCTCGACATTCCAACAAGTTCCCAGAGCATTAATCCAAACTTACGATGGATTTTATCTGCAGACTGTGTGCCTTTAACAGATAGCAACTTACGAATATGGTCTTTGATTTCGGTTTCAGCCTGTTCAAATTCGGGCAAAGTTGTTGGCATTCTTGGAGTCAGAATTTCATCAGCTAAGTAATGCTGTATGGTATAGGGCAAAATAAAGTATCCATCAGCGAGACCCTGCATCAGTGCTGAAGCGCCTAACCGGTTAGCCCCATGATCAGAAAAATTGCATTCACCAATAGAGAACAGACCGGGGATTGTCGTCATCAGATGATAATCAACCCACAAGCCGCCCATACAATAATGAATTGCAGGGTAAATCATCATAGGCGTTTCATAGGGATTCTGGTCAACAATTTTTTCATACATCTGAAACAAATTGCCATAGCGCTCTTCAATGACTTTTTTACCCAGACGTTTTATGGCATCTGAGAAGTCGAGATATACAGCCAGACCCGAACCAACTCCGAATCCGGCATCACATCGTTCTTTTGCTGCCCTTGAAGCCACATCACGAGGGACGAGGTTACCGAATGCCGGATATCTTCTTTCGAGATAATAATCACGGTCTTCTTCAGCCAGATCAGCAGGTTTTTTTATTCCTTTTCTTAATGCTTCTGCATCTTCTTTTTTCCTGGGAACCCAAATACGGCCGTCATTTCTGAGGCTTTCGCTCATGAGTGTGAGTTTTGACTGAAAATCACCATGAACAGGGATACATGTCGGATGAATCTGCACAAAAGATGGATTGGCAAAGAATGCTCCTTTCTTATATGCTTTCCATACAGCGCTTCCGTTAGCTCCCATTGCCATTGTTGATAAAAAGAAGGCTCTTCCATAGCCTCCTGTAGCTAACACTACTGCGTGGCCAAAGTGTCTGTCAATCTGACCTGTAATCAGATTGCGGGTAATAATGCCACGAGCTTTCCCGTCGATAATAACCAGATTAAGCATTTCGGTGCGTGGGAAAAGGGTTACATTGCCTTCATTAACCTGACGCATTAAGGCTCCATAAGCTCCAAGCAAAAGTTGCTGACCTGTCTGACCACGTGCATAAAATGTACGTGAAACCTGTGCACCTCCAAACGACCGGTTATCAAGCAAACCACTGTATTCCCGTGCAAAGGGCACACCCTGTGCCACACACTGGTCAATAATATTGTTGCTTACTTCTGCAAGACGATATACATTTGCTTCGCGTGCACGGTAATCACCTCCTTTTATAGTGTCATAAAACAACCTGTAGATGCTATCACCATCATTGCGATAATTTTTAGCCGCATTAATCCCCCCTTGAGCAGCTATGCTATGAGCTCTTCGCGGACTGTCCTGATAACAAAAAACTTTTACATTAAATCCGAGTTCGCCAAGGCTGGCAGCTGCCGAGGCTCCTGCTAGTCCGGTTCCGACAACAATAATATCAAGTTTTCTTTTGTTTGATGGACTCACGAGTTTTTGTGTTGCTTTAAAGCGAGTCCATTTTTCAGCCAGGGGCCCTTCAGGTATTCTGGGATCAAGTTTTATCATAGTTTATTTTTTTACATGAAAAAATACACATATACAGGGATTGCTGTAAATCCGCATGTTATAGTTACTGTGTAGATTATACCGATGATTTTGATTACCGGTGTATATACTTTGTGATCTATCCCAAGTGTCTGAAAGGCTG
>CAZBCB010000402.1:0-3019 GCA_964489905.1 uncultured Bacteroidales bacterium | reverse complement strand
TGCTGGTAATAAATTTAGTTGTTTCATGGGTAACACATAAACCTGCGGTTGAAATTATTACAGCCCTTATTACAATCCCGCTTTTATTGCTCATTGTCTGGTTTTTCAGGGATCCCTACAGGCCTGTTATCCCTGATGATTCTGCTATTCTTTGTCCAGCGGACGGAAAAATTGTAGCAATTGAAAAAACCATTGAAAATGAATATTTTAAAGACGAACGCCTTAAAGTTTCTATTTTCATGTCGCCATTAAACGTGCATATTAACAGGTACCCGGTAACAGGACAAATTACTTATTACAAATATCACCCGGGCAAATATCTGGTAGCCTGGCATCCAAAATCATCTGAACTGAATGAAAGAGCAACGGTGGTTATAAAAAATGAGAAAATGCAGGAAATCCTCGTCAGGCAAATTGCAGGTACGGTTGCACGGCGTATCGTTACTTATGCTAAAAAAAATGAATATGTCTTTCAGGGTGCTGAACTCGGATTTATTAAATTCGGATCGAGAGTAGATATTTTTCTGCCCACCGATGTAAAACTAAAAATAAAATTAAATCAAAAAGTCCGCGGAAATATTGATATTATTGCCAAAGCTTCGAATAATCCAGAATAAATAAGTAAACATTCTTCCCCGGTCTATGTGTGAAGTACTTTCAGCTCTTTCCCCACCTTAATGAAAGCCTTGATAGCCTTATCAAGATGTTCGCGTGTGTGAGCCGCCGATAGTTGCACCCTTATCCGTGCTTCTCCTTTGGGAACCACCGGATAATAAAACCCGATAACATATATGCCTTCTTTAAGTAATGCAGCTGCAAAGTCCTGCGATAGCCTGGCATCATAAAGCATGATGGCTACTATTGCTGACTGGCTTTGCTTAATATCAAATCCTGCTTTCTGAATCTCAGCCTTGAAATATTCAGTATTTGCATGTAGACGTTCCTGCAGAACTGAAGTTTCATCCATCATTTCAAACATTTTAATTCCTGCAGCAGCAATCATTGGTGGAAGTGAATTAGAAAACAGGTAAGGTCTTGAACGTTGCCTCAGTAAACCAATGATTTCCTTTCGCCCTGTGGTAAAACCTCCAATTGCCCCTCCAAAAGCTTTTCCAAGAGTACCGGTAATAATATCCACTTCTCCTCTTATATTAAAAAGTTCAGTAATACCCCTGCCGGTTTTACCAATAACACCAGCAGAATGGCACTCATCAACCATAACCAGGGCATCGTATTTACGGGCCAATTCACAAATTTTGTCAACAGGAGCAACATTGCCATCCATTGAAAACACAGCATCGGTTGCTATAATTCTGAAACGTTGTGCCTGTGCTTTTTTTAACTGTTCTTCCAGATCGTTCATATCAGCATTTGCATATCGATATCGTTGGGCCTTACATAGTCTCACACCGTCAATAATGGAAGCATGATTAAGTGAATCAGAGATTATTGCATCTTCTTCCGATAACAACGGCTCAAAAACACCTCCGTTGGCATCAAAACATGCGGCATACAAAATGGTATCTTCAGTACCAAAAAATGATGCGATTTTTCTTTCAAGCTCTTTATGCAAATCAGTCGTCCCACATATAAAACGTACCGATGACATGCCAAAACCATGTGTGGTAAGTGCCTTCTTCGCAGCCTCAATTAATGCCGGATGTGATGATAATCCCAGGTAATTGTTTGCACAGAAATTTAATACCTCTTCACCTTTTTCAATTTTAATAACCGCATCCTGCGGTGAAATGATAACCCTTTCTTTTTTTAACAAACCGGCACTTTCTATAGAGGCCAGTTCACGCTGAAGATGTTCTTTTATTTTCCCGTACATATTTTTAAATGTTTTGACATTGCAGGAATCATTTGTCAGGGTTATTTTTCTCCCTGATTTTACGGAGCATAATTTCGGTAATTTTTGCTAAATCAAACTCAGGCTTCCATCTGATGTTTTTGCGTAATAT
Organism: uncultured Bacteroidales bacterium; assembly: GCA_964489905.1. Taxonomy (GTDB): domain Bacteria; phylum Bacteroidota; class Bacteroidia; order Bacteroidales; family UBA10428; genus UBA5072. Next base: position 1,055 of record CAZBCB010000402.1, on the reverse strand, counting down.
AGTATCGTCAACCGATTGCGGCCATGAATCTGCAATCTGTTGACGGAAATCAGGTTTATATTCAACGGTAAAATCAGCAATATTTTTACTTATGCTATCAGCAACCATGCCTGGCGACAAACAAGGACCGCAAATATTATAGGCCGTGTGAATCTCAAGATTTGATCTTTCAGCTTCCATGAGACTTATAGTAGCTTTAATGGCATCATCCATAAACATAAGAGGTTGAATGGTATTTTTACTCAGAAAACAGGTATATTTACCTTTCTTTATGGCCTCAAAATAAATTTCCACAGCCCAGTCGGTTGTTCCTCCGCCAGGTTCGGTTTTATAGCTTATCAGGCCAGGATACCTCAGGCTTCTTATATCTGTTCCATAACGTTTGTAGTAATACTCGCACCAACGTTCTCCTGCAAGTTTACTTATGCCATAAACAGTAGTCGGTTCCATAAAAGTAACCTGCGGTGTCATCTGTTTCGGGGTTGACGGACCGAAAACCGCAATTGAACTTGGCCAGAAAATTTTTTTTACTTCTTCAACAAGTTTTGCCACCTCAAGTATGTTCATCAGGCTGTTCATATTGATGTGCCATGCCTGAACCGGTAATTTTTCTGCATTACCCGATAATACTGCAGCAAGGTGATAGATTTGTGTAATTTTGTGCCGTATTACAAAGTGAATCAGGTGTTTGTCATCCATCACATCGAGCAGTTGAAAAGGTCCCGATTCCTTTATGTCTGCCTGTGCATCTTTAATGTCAGTAGCATAAACGTTAGAATTACCATAAACTTTTCGTAACTCAAGCGTCAGTTCCGAACCAATTTGCCCGGCGGCCCCAATGATAAGGATTCTTTCCATCTGATATAAATTAGCTTATAAATATACATAAGAAGAACCATGCAAAAAATGATGTTTTGCAGGTGAAAATGAGAAAAAATATTAATCCCAACCCAAATAGTAAATTCAATTATTCCGTTATAAAAGTTTGGTTTGATTAAGATCTCGCAGGAAATGAATTGTAACTGAATGTCATAATGTAACCTAAATTGCATGCT
>CAZBCB010000401.1:0-3031 GCA_964489905.1 uncultured Bacteroidales bacterium | reverse complement strand
TTAATAAGCGACATTGCATTTAATTCAATTTTTCCTGAAAAAGAAATTCAGAAAGAAAAAGAAATCATTTATGATGAGATTAATTCCTATAAAGACTCTCCCTCTGAACTTATTTTTGATGAATTTGAAGAACAGATTTTTGATGGGAATCCCTTAGGACGTAATATTTTAGGCACTGAAGAACGTTTAAGGAATTTTACTGCCGAAACCATTCGTTCCTTTATCATGCACAATTATTCTACCGACAGAATGGTAGTTTCGTCAGTTGGTAACATTGCTTTCAGCAAATTGATCAGGTTATTTGAAAAATATTTCAGCGATGTGCCTGCAAAAAATGTAACCCGGAAATTATTGACATCGTACCCTTACACACCATCAAAAAAATCTATAAACCGTGGTACTTATCAGGCTCATTGCATAATAGGTAATCTGGCCTATGATATTAAAAGCAATAAAAGGTTAACCCTGCATTTACTGAACAATTATCTTGGCGGTCCGGGTATGAACTCCCGCCTTAATATTGCTTTGCGCGAAAAAAGGGGATACACATATACTATCGACTCAGTGTACACTGCCTACAGTGATACAGGCGATATAACCATTTATTTCGGTACCGATAAGTTATCCGTTGATAAATGTATTAAGATTATTTTAAGAGAACTTGATGTTATTTCTAAAAAAAGGATGAAAGATATAACATTAAACAAAGCAAAAAAACAACTGCTGGGACAACTGGCTATTGCTTCCGAAAATAATGAAAGCCTTATGTTGTCAATGGCAAAAAGCATCCTCGTTTTTAATAAAGTTGATTCTTTCGAAGAAATATGTTGCAAAGTTGAAAATATTACCAGTATGGAAGTTTTGGAAGTAGCCAATGAGATTTTTCAACAGGAAAAATTGTCTTACCTGATATACAGTTAATTAAGTTACATTGCTGCTTAAATAATTCAGAAATAAATAAAGATTGAAGACTGAAGATCAACAATTTAAGATTTATCAAGTAATAATATTTTAGTGGAGCCTGTTCATAAACAAAATAAAATAAATTTGATAAATCGTGACTATGATGTAATTTAGAATTATTCCGGGTTTAATAACCCGGGATTAGTCAATAAAAACACAATAAATATTTAAAAGTATTGTTTCTATTAACGAATCTGGGATAATCATAAAACAAAAATTTATATCGTTTTAAAGAAAAAGACATGAAATATCCTTATGCCAGTAAAAAGTATATTATTCTTGCGCTCTGTATTATAATTTCAATATATAATATTACAGCACAGGTTGGTAAAGCAAAATATCAACCTCCTGAAACACGGATATTACTGATTTTTGATGCCTCACAGAGCATGGCCGGCAAATGGGAAAAAGAAACCAAGATAAATATTGCCCGCAAGGTACTTATTCACATTATCGACAGCCTTGAACAACTTAGTAATGTTCAGATGGCATTGCGCCTGTTTGGCCATCAAAGTCCGGTACCCCCGCAGGATTGCAATGATTCCCGTCTGGTAGTACCTTTTGCCAGAGGTAATGCACCTAAAATCAGACAAGAGTTACGTTTTATTAACCCTAAAGGAACTTCTCCGATAGCCTATTCATTGGAAAAAGGCGGAACCGATTTTCCGCCAGGTTGTGATAATTGCCGGAATATTATTATTATGATAACTGACGGAATTGAAGCCTGTGAAGGCAACGCCTGTGCCATATCAAACGAACTTCAGCGAAAAGGAATTGTTTTAAAGCCATTTATTATAGGTATTGGCATTGACGAAGGATTCAGGAAGACCTTTGACTGTATCGGCAATTTTTATAATGCTACCCGCGAAGAAAAGTTTTCAGAAATAATGGATGTGGTTATTTCTCATGTACTGAATGAAACAACGGCTCAGGTAAATCTGCTGGACATCAATGGAAATCCTACGGAAACAAATGTGAATCTGACTTTTTATGATCAACTGTCGGGTAAAGTAATTTATAATTATGTACATACGATGAATCACAGAGGACTACCTGATACACTGATACTTGACCATATGATTACATACCGGATGAGAGTAAATACCTTACCACCTGTAATTGTGGAAAATATCAGATTAACGCCTGGTAAACATACCATTATTGCAGCTGATGCACCGCAAGGTTCATTAATTATTAAGACAGCCGATCCGCTTCAGTATAAAAACATGGAATTTATTGTAAGAAAAGCCGGAGATAATACCACCCTTAATATGCAGAAAATGTACTCGGAACAAAAATACCTGGTTGGCAGATATGATATTGAAGTTCCGGTTTTGCCAAGAAAGTATCTTAATAATGTTGAAATAAAACAAAGCCATACAACAACAATTGAAATTCCGAGACCCGGAATGGTAACATTCCTTAAATCGGCGTATGGGTATGGCAGTGTTTACTTGCGTAAAAGCAATACTGACGAAGAGTGGGTGTATAACCTCGATAACCGGTTGAAAAATGAAACCATACTGCTTCAGCCCGGTAGTTATCGTGTTGTATGCCGCTCCCAAAATGCCAAACAGACATTATACACAGTAAATAAAACTTTTGATGTTAAAGAAGGAATATCTGTTGCAGTTCACCTGTTTTGAATGGATTATCCGGCTTCATAAGGTTCAATGATTTCAGTTTTACAAAGTATTTTGGGAGAAACAATTTCAATTGTTAATTTTGCTATTGCAAATTGATTTTATACTTTTGTCGAACTTTTAATAAAATTATTATAAATAACTGTTGATTACAGGCATTTAATTGTTTGACAAAGTTCTTTGATGATAACTGGCTTAAACCTGAATTCATCAATTGAAATAAGTTGACGAATCAGCTGACAAGATTTAATCATTGCGGAATTCCTGAATGATTTGATTTTGTTAATATGGGTTACCCAGATAAGTCAATAGGAAAAACATAATTAGATTATTGTTGTGTTTTTATTGACCAATCGTGGTTCGGTTAAATAAAATTCAGCCAAATAACCTGGTCTGACCAGTTATTCTGCTCAACCCTTTATAGT
>CAZBCB010000400.1:0-3032 GCA_964489905.1 uncultured Bacteroidales bacterium | reverse complement strand
TGGACTTGCACGTTACGACCCGCAGTCGGGAAAATATAAATATTATTCGCAGGCAGAAGGTTATCCGGTTCATCATGTTCATGGTATTACAGGTGATGATGAAAATAATTTATGGATATCAACAAATTATGGTATGATAAAACTGGTAAATATTATTAATTCTCCGGACTCTTTTACTTTCAGGGTATTTACCAAGGATGACGGACTCCCCGGTAGTGAATTTATCGCATATAATGCCAGCTTCAGAAGTAAAAGCGGTGAGTTATTTTTTGGTACAGGAAATGGTTTTGTCCGTTTTTTCCCGCAAGAAATAAAAGATAACAGCCACAAGCCTGTTGTTGTTATTTCAGTATTAATGATTGGCGACAAAACAGTTTATCCGGATGAAAAATTTTATGGCAGGATAATACTTAAGAAACCATTAGAAGTTACAGATTCGCTAATTTTAAATCATAAAGTACGTTCATTTACTCTTAAATTTGATGCCTTACATTATGCCAATCCGGCAAAAAATACATTCAAATACCGGTTAACGAATTTTGATGAGGAATGGACTTATGCGAACGCATCCGAAAACCATACTACATATACCAGGCTTCCGAAAGGAGAATATATTTTCACAATTTATGCGGCTAATAACGATGGTATATATTGTGATAAACCCAGGTTACTTTATATCAAAGTTTTACCTCCATACTGGCAAACATGGGGCTTTCGCATAGCAGTAATGGTTTTATTGCTTGGTTTAGGGTATCTTTATTTAAATTATCGTTTAAGTCAATTGCAGTTGCAAAGGAATAATCTGATAAATATTGTTCAGGAAAAAGCAGATTTACTTAACACTTCTTATAATGAGCTTAAGGCACATAAAAATGAAATTCGCCTGCAAAGTGATAAAATTAAAGAACAAAACGAAACACTGATGCTGCAGCAAAATTTAATTGACAATAAAAATCAGCAGCTTCAGACAGCAAACAGCAACCTACAATTATTGCATGAATTCGGCCGCCAGCTCACAGCCACATTATACAAACCTGAAATTAACAAGTTAATATTCAAATCAATTAAATCGTTTTTCAATGTTAATATTTTTGGATTGGGAATTTATAGTAAAGAAAAGAATGGACTGGTTTTTTCAAATTTTACAGAAGAAGGTAAAGAATTGCCTGAATTTGTCAGCAGCCTTGATGAAAAAACAAGCCTGGGAGTGTATTGCTTTAATAATGATCAATTAATATTGTGCAATGATTTTGAAAATGAATACAAAAATTATATTCCACATCTGAATACCAGAACCAGCATTGTGCCAAAATCTGTAATTTATTTACCTTTAAAAACCAATAACAGAAAAATAGGTATTATTACCTTGCAGAGTTATACACAAAATGCTTTTTCAGATGATTTAATCCCTACTATTGAATCGCTGGCTTCATACATTGCCATAGCCCTTGATAACGCCGAAGCTTATGAAATTGTTAGAAAACAGAATGAACAACTTGAAAAGAGTAAGGAATATCTTGAGCAGCTTGTGCAGGAAAGAACCCGTGATCTTGAAAAGGCTAAGAACAAAGCTGAAGAAAGCGACAGGCTAAAATCTGCCTTTTTAGCCAATATGTCGCATGAAATCAGGACACCCCTGAATGCAATTGTTGGTTTTGCAGGATTATTGAATGAAACCGGCAATACACCCGAGGAGATATCAAAATACAAGTCAATAATTAATAAAAGCAGTGCCAACCTGTTAAAACTGATCAATGATATTATTGATTTCTCTAAAATTGAATCAGGACAGCTTGAAATTATGCTCACAGAAGTAAATATAAATGAGACTCTGAATGATATTTACATATCTTTCAGAGAGGAGATAAAAAAACATATTTTGCCGGATAATCAGAATATTGAAATCAGACTCATCCTGCCAGACACAAAAGAGATAGTATGCAGAACAGATGCCTTAAGGTTTCAGCAAATTTTCAATAACCTGCTGAATAATGCTATAAAGTTTACTCATAAAGGTTTTATTGAATTTGGCATTAAAGATATAATTGAAAGCAAAGAGATAGTATTCTTTGTAAGGGATACAGGTATAGGAATTGACAGCAAATATCACAGTAAGATATTTGACCGTTTCTTTAAAATAGAAGACAATACAAATACTATATACCGTGGCACAGGATTAGGCTTAGCCATTACAAAGCAACTGGTGAAATCTCTTGGTGGTAAAATATGGGTAGAATCTGAACCACAGAAGGGTTCCACTTTTACTTTTACTATTCCCTGGCAAATTTGAATTTGCAGGATTCTCAAAACGCCTTAATAATACCCATAAAATCATCGGCAGTGAGTGATGCCCCGCCAATCAGTCCTCCATCAACATCAGGATTTTCAAAAAGTTCTTTTGCATTTGAAGGTTTACAACTGCCGCCATATAATATTGATAAGTTTTCAGCAATATTGTGGTTATATCTTTCAGCAACAAAATCCCTGATAACCTTATGCATTTCCTGAGCTTGTTGTGGTGTGGCATTTACTCGGGTACCGATAGCCCATACCGGCTCATAAGCTATGACGATTTTACTGAAATCCTGTTCAGAAAGGTCAAATAATCCGTTTTTAATCTGTGTTTTTACTATATCAATATGTTTTCCGGATTCTCTTTCAGGCAAAGTTTCACCGCAGCAAAAAATGGGTATAAGTTCGTTTGTCAGCGCAAGTTTTACCTTTTTGGCAAGTATCTGATCATTTTCATGATAATACGCGCGGCGTTCCGAATGTCCGATAATAACATATTCAGCACCTGTTGAACGAATCATAGCAGCCGATACTTCTCCGGTAAAAGCACCAGAAGATTCAGAGGCACAGTTTTGAGCACCAAGGTGAAGTGAATCCTTCGATATAATTTTACTTACTTCTGTCAAATGAATAAAAGGTGTGCATAAAACAACCACAATACCGTTATCTGTAACCTGCCGGTTAATGGTTTTTGCGAGCTCAATTCCTTCCTGCAAGGTTTTGTTCATTTTCCAGTTTCC
>CAZBCB010000399.1:0-3047 GCA_964489905.1 uncultured Bacteroidales bacterium | reverse complement strand
CAGGAAATGTTTCGCCGTATTCCGCCAACCAAAAAACCCCGGCCAAGGCCTCGCTATGAAGTGCCGGATCACCAGCAAACCCTTATAGCCATTACATCTGATAAAGAAGCACCCTATTCAGTTGTTCAGGTGGTTTGTAAAACAAATCCAGCCGAGAAAACAACTTATGCCTATTATAAGCAATATCTGATAAGCCAGCTGATAACCGGAATGATTAATCAGCGGCTTAATGAACTGAAAGAAAAAGCAGATCCTGCCTTATTATACTCAGTAAGTTATTTCGGTTCATCATGGATACGTGAGAAAACTGCATATATTTGTGCAGGTATTGTGCCTGAAACCGGTATTGAAAGAGGTATTCAGACATTGCTTGAAGAAAATGAAAGAATCATAAGGCATGGTTTTACACAAGGTGAACTTGACCGGCAGAAAAAATCAACCTTTACTTATTATGAAAATGCTTTCAATGAGCGTGATAAAACCGATTCAAAGAATTATGCCCAGGAATATGTTTCACATTTTCTTACAAAGGAACCTTCTCCGGGTATTACTTTTGAATTTGAATTTATAAAAAAATATCTCGATGGTATAACCCTTGAAGAAATAAACCAATTTGCCCGTAAGATAATAAGAAAAGACAACAGGGTAATAATTATTCAGTCTCCTGAGAAAGAGGAGGTTGCATTGCCCTCTGAAAGTGCTGTATATAACCTCATTGCAAAAGTTGAGGCATCTGATATTGATCCGTACGTTGACAGGATGTCGGGTTTGTCGTTGATGACTGAGACACCAGTTGCAGGCAAGATAATCCTCACCCGCAAAAAGGAGGATCTGGGAATAACAGAAATGACACTGGCCAATGGGGCGAAAGTAATTTTAAAACCTACTGATTTTAAAAACGATGAAATACTATTCAGGGCCTTCAGCCCCGGAGGGTATTCGGTCTATCCGGAATCCGACTTTATGTCGGCATCAAATGCTGCAGACGTTATCAGAGAATGCGGGGTGGCCACATTTACGCCTACTGAAATTTCAAAATTACTGGCAGGTAAAAAACTAAACCTTAGCCCTTACATCAGTGCCTATTATGAAGGCTTTAACGGTTCATCGGTTCCGAAAGATCTTGAGCCTATGCTGCAATTATTGCATCTGTATTTTACACAACCACGGAAAGACCAGGAATTGTTTCAGTCATATATCAGTAAACAAAAAGGGATTGTAACCAACCTGCTTTCAGATCCTGAAAATTATTTCAATGATAGGTTTGTTAGGGTGAAAACACAAAATAATCCGAGGGTTGAAGTTATTCCTACTGTTGATGAAATTGAAAGAATTGATCCTGAAAGAGTATACAATATTTATAAGGAAAGGTTCAGTGATGCCTCGGATTTTGTGTTCTTTTTTGTCGGGGCTTTCAGCATAGATAGTATAAAGCCGTTGATTGAAAAATATATTGCGAGTCTTCCGTCTTTACGCCAGTCTGAAAACTGGCAGGATATGGGCATAAGAGCTCCGGTATCGGTAATTGATACTGCCTTCTATAAAGGTAATGATCCAAAAAGCATTGTTGCTGTTTACATGGAATCAATTGCCACATGGACTCCTGAAGACGCCTATATGTTTGATATACTAAGATCATTACTCAGAATGAGGTATATTGATGTCCTCCGCGAAGAAATGAGCGGTGTGTATGGATTCGACATAGATCTTAATCTCGTTAAGGTTCCTTATGAACATTATGAATTTACCCTTTATATTCCATGTTCTCCTGAAAATGTTGATAAGCTCACAAAGGCAGCACTGAATGAAATTATTAAAATTCAGCAGGAAGGGGTGAGCAAGGAAGATATTATTAAGGTCAAAGAAACCGAACGCAGGGACAAGGAAAGAGAAATGAAAGAAAACGGACCATGGATTGGAAATCTGGTAGAAATATACCGGAACAATGACCCTGGCATAATAACACAATATGAGGAACGTATTAACAGGATTTCTTCTGAAGAGATTCAAAGAATAGCCCGGAAGATTGATGTAAACAGATATGTAAGGGTTGTATTATATCCGGAGACAAAAGCCATAAATTAGATTTTTCCGAGGTGCCATGAATTAATAAATTCATTGTGATTCGGTTTATAAGTTCAGGATATTTTCATAACATGCAGCTTATGGCTTTCAGGTTGCAATATGCAAATTTCAGATCAACATGGAGTATGATACTATAATTTGAACATTATTGAGCTAATTTCATAATTCCAAATACAAATTAATATTATGAATATAATGTTCAACATATATAAAAACTTTAAATATTTAATAGTAGGATTTTTTCTTTTATTAAGTTCGTGCAAAAAGCCTAATATAATTGTAAAAAACGGTCAATGGGATCAAATCAGGTATGGCGAATTAATCATAGAAAATAATACCTGGAATATTCAAGCAGTTAAAGGTGCGTGGTCACAATTAATTTTTTGTGATACCATAAAAGGTATTATGGGATGGAGATGGGATTTTTCAAATGAAGGTGGTAACTATGATAGCACGGTAGTTAAAACTTTTCCCGAAATTATTTTTGGTAAAAAACCTTACAATAATTACCAATCGACTACTTCCAGACTTCCGGTTAAATTGCCATCAGCTCAATATGAGTATGTTAAGAACACTAATGGAATCTATAATACAAGTACCGATATTTCATTCTGTGATAGCATTAATCCTATTGAAAAAAATATACGAGCTAAAATGATGATATGGTTTGATCATCAGAACTTTCCGTTTTATAAATCAGAAAGGCTAATTATTGATAAAATTGGAGGACTTCAATATAAGGTTTTTATAGATACTACACACGTTGGTCCGGAAGGTAAATGGATTTTTATTGCATTGTTAGCTGAAAATTTTCCTTCAAAAGGGGAATTGAATTTAAATGAATATTTTGAATATTTTCTTACAAAAGGAATTCTTAAACCTGAATGGTATTTGTCAAGTATTGAAATAGGAAGTGAAATATCATCCGGCAAAGGAGAAGTCATTTTTAAAAAATTTGAAAT
>CAZBCB010000398.1:0-3063 GCA_964489905.1 uncultured Bacteroidales bacterium | reverse complement strand
TCAGCTTAGGTGGCATTTTTATCAATTATGAATCAGGTGCATTTGCTTTGTACGTAAATAAAATATATGGTTCTGTTTCCTATAAAAAATTTATCAACCGCAATTATTTTTATGCAGGCATTCAGGTTGGTTACGTATTCAAGTCTATTGATATGAGTAAGGTAACCCTTCCTTCTCAGTATAATCATTCCATTGGGGGATTTGACAGTCAGTTGCCTACGAATGAAACCAATATGGGTGACAGAATTACAACTCCTGATTTTAATGTAGGATTTTTATGGCAAAGAAAGATTAAAATTTTTGAGCCTGAAGCAGGATTGGCATTTGCACACCTGAATAATCCTAAAGAATCATTTTTCGATGACAAACAGCGATTGCCTGTTAGGATTACATTACACGGAAATGCGAAGGTTAAAATTAATGATGAGCTATATTTGCAGCCACAAATCCTGCTGATGTATCACAAGAAATCGCGCGAAACTATTGTGGGAACTAATGCAGGTTTCAAAGCTTTCGGAAACAAATCGCGGGTAAAGGAACTCTTTGCCGGCGTGTATTTCAGGTCAGGTTTTCTGACTAATGCTGATGCTGTTGCTGTTTTGGCTGGTGTGAATGTAGCCAGGTTTGATATTGCCTTATGTTATGATCTCACCGTTTCAGCGCTCAGACAGGCAACTAACTATAATGGTGCATTTGAAATATCTATTATTTATAAAAGTATTAGTACTGTTTTAAATAGTTATTCAATACCCTGTGAAAGATTTTAGCTTATTATTCAGATTAATACTGTTTTCCTGTATTTTTATAAGTACGGGCACAGCTCAGATTACTGATGTTGACCAGCTTTCAGCCGGACAGTTGTTAAAATTTGGGAAAAATGCCGCCCTCCGGGGAGACTTGTATTCGGCTATTTATTTCTATGAGAAGTATTATCAGATCAGGGATAATAATATGAAGGTCAATTACAGGCTGGCTGAACTTCAGCGTATGGCCCGTAATTATGAGAAGGCAAAAGACCTTTATCATCAGGTATCTAAAAAAGCCGGGCGTAAGTATCCGTTGGCACAATTCTATTATGCACAGATGCTTAAATCAACAGGGTACTATGATGATGCTATTAAGGAGTTTAACCGGTTTAAACGTACCATAAAAGGTGATAAGGATGAAAAATATTACGGACGTTTAATAAAAAGTGAAATAGAAGGTTGCGATTCGGCAAAAAGTATAATCAGTAACCCGCTTAACGTAACCATTGAACGGTTAAACTCATCAATTAACGGACCCCATATTGAACAATCTCCGGTACCGGTAAATGACACAATGTTTTTATATGCTTCACTCAGGGTTGATTCGCTTGTGTTTTTTACTGAAGCCAACGCTGATACCGGAATTCCTGTTCGGCAGTATTATATGGCAACAAAAAAGGATTTAGACTGGCAGGGTGGAAAATTACTGGCCGGACCCATAAATATTCCAGGTGTTGAGACCTGTAACGGAGCTCTATCACGTGACGGTAAAAGGTTTTATTTTACACGTTGTTCAAAAAACTGGCAGGGAAAAACTATTTGCGGCATATATGTAAGTTTCCTGAAAGATGGTATATGGCAGAAGCCAATCCCTCTGCCTCCGGCCATTAATGATCCTAATTATACAGTAACACAGCCCGCACTGGGACGCACAGCAAAAACAAACCGCGAAATTATTTACTTTGTTTCTGACCGCCCCGAAGGCCGTGGCGGACTTGATATCTGGTACACCGTATGGGATGATAAGCGTAATCTTTATAGTAAACCCAGAAACCTTGGCAGTAAAATAAATACCGTTGCCGATGAAATGACTCCTTTCTATCACCTTACATCACGTACACTCTATTTTAGTTCCAATGGTCTGCCCGGCATCGGCGGATTTGACATTTTCAGTGCATTTGGTGAAAGAAATAAGTGGACACGTGTAAGCAATATTGGTTATCCTGTAAATACCAGTTATGACGATCTTTACTTCACGCGGAGCAAAACCGGAGAAGACGGATTTTTTACCTCAAACCGCCCGGGAAGTATTTCTATCAATAATGAAACCTGTTGTGACGATTTATATTATTACAGATGGAATGAATTTATTATTATCACCGTAAAAGGAACCATTTATCCCTTTGAGAAAGATAAATACGGACGAAAAAGAGATTTGTCCAATTTTGATTTTATGAATCCATCAGCCGATATAAAGCCATTAAAAGACGCTACCATCGCATTGTATATGCAGGATAAGGAAACCGGTGAATATGTGTTCATGGAACGTTATACCACCGGAGAAGACGGAGTCTTTTATTTCAGCTTATTCCCCGATCAGAATTATCAGTTTAAAATGGAAGGTTTTCAGTATTTTGAAAGTGAAATGTATATGTCAACTGAAAACTTTAATTTTTCTGATACAGTTGAAATGCCGCCTATCTGGGTAAATGTATTAACTGACAAACCGGTTGTGCTCGAGAATATTTATTATGAATTCAACAGCGCCGAACTTAACGAAAGGTCGAGAAATGTACTTGATACCACGTTGCTTGTGCTGATGAAAGAAGCACCTGAGTTCATTATTGAAATAAGCGCCCATACTGATAGCATAGGCGACTATGAGTATAATATGAATTTATCGCAACAAAGGGCTAATAATGTAGTGAAATACCTGATCAGCAAAGGTATTTCTCCCGAACGGCTTGTTGCAAAAGGGTATGGTGCCCTGGTTCCTGTAGCTCCTAATTTCCTGCCTGATGGCTCTGATAATCCCGAAGGCCGTGAAAAGAACCGGCGGACTGAATTCAGAATAATAGGGACAATTGGCCAGCAGGAAGAAGACGAAGTATTTGATGAGAAATAAAATAAATTCAAAGCAAAATATATTAACATGAAAAAATATTTATTTGCCGGAATTTTATTAATTGTAACCTCCCTGTTATTGTCTTTTTCACTGAAGGCTCAGCAATTCCCCTGCGGAACCACAGTTGATCAGGTACAAAAAAATTTTGAAAACAATTTTGTTGACAGTGTATCACAAATTGTACAGTTATAC
>CAZBCB010000397.1:0-3090 GCA_964489905.1 uncultured Bacteroidales bacterium | reverse complement strand
AATTATAATATAACCCTTTCATCAAAAAGTCAACCCTTTGAATTTTTTTTCTTTTAACCTTTAAATCAATTTATTAAAAAAAAAAAAAAAATAAATACGAGTCAAGAAAAATTAAAAAAATTTTTTTCAACAAAAATTTAACCCAGGTACGACGAATTTATAGATTTAACGTACCTGGGTTTAAATATTTAATTTATTATGTTTCAGTTGACTAATCTCGGATTCATTATTTTTCCGGTGGTTAGTTATTTTGACTCTGATGTATTACCCTCTCTCTTATCTCTTTTCCAAAAGCCATACATTCGTTTCGTTTAAGATTATCATATTCTTCCATGCCGGGTATTTGTCTCATCTGCTCTCTGATTTGAGGCTCCATAAGACCCCATGTGATTCTCCCCAGAAATATTCTGGCGGGTAAGCCTTCAACACCTGTCAGTAATGCTAAATGATTGTCGATTAGCTTATTGTATAACTCTTTTGTGACAGGCTGGCGCATGTTTCCGCAAACGGCAAAATACCCCCTGATTCTTGGTTTTATTAGTTCTTTGTATTTGATTATATAATCCTGCAATGCCTGTGATGTAACTCCTGACCGGATAGACCCCCCAATAACAATATGTTTATATTTCGATAAATCAGGATTCTCCCGCACATCAAAAACATCTGCAATACCATCCATACCTTCTGAAATCCACACACTGGCATCACGTGAACTTCCACACCATGTGCCATATATTATAGCCCATTCAACATTCTTTGCTGTCGGATAATATTCCAGTGCAAAAATTTTACGAGGCAACAGCAGTGTACCGCTTGCTATTAAAATTTTTTTAAAAAAGTCGCGTTTGTTCATATTAATGGTTTTAATATATGTACTGAAGTATTTATCTCAACGATCCTGTGTATCCTCTGTGCATGTACGTTATCTGTTTATGACAACTGATGTGGTTTTCATTTCTGATTCCCCTCCGTATGATGTCATCACAACAATTCCGTATTTGTATGATGAAGCCGGTATATTTTTGTCCGTAAATGTAAAAGTATTGCCGTCAACCGATTTATATTCCTTCAGCTGTCCATCTCCTTCAGCCCTGTAAATAACATACCATGATTTTTCGTTATCACGCGGCTTATAATTCCATTTCAGCACAATTGCCTTATCTCTTTCAGCATATTCGGCAGTGAAATAGCTCACCGGCAGTCTTTTACCGGTATCGTATGGACGTGCAACAACTTCGGCAGCAGGTCTGGATTTCAGCCCCGAACTGTCAACGGAAATCAAGGAATAGGTATATACTTTGTTCTGTTCAACTTTTTTATCTGTATATGAAGCTGTTACAGGAGGCAGGGAATCAATAACCGACCAGTTTTTAGCCTCGCCGGTTTTCCTCAGCAATACCTGTTTGGCCAGATCTTCGCTTGAACTGGGATACCATTTTAACATTACCGAACTATCGGTAACAAATACATCAGCAAACACGGCTTCAACCGGAGGGATAACATCAGGCCTGCGCAGCGTAAGCACAGGCGAAAGTGCTGAATGCTGATAACGGTTGTTAACTGCTGCCACACGGTAATATACATATCGGGTCAGTGTTTTAACATTAACCGTATCAATAAAAATGGTATCAGTATGTACCCTGCCGGTAAGCTGGGCAAACTCGTGATCGGGACTATTGGCACGAAGAACCCTGTAACCGATGATATTCTTTTCTTTACCCAGATTCCATTTGAGTGTTACAATGCCTTTTTCATCTATTTTGCCCGATAATCCGTCAGGAGGCAGAGGGGGTACCGTGTCAATCCGTGTTGCAAGCACAGGAAGCGAAAAAGCAAGATTACCTGCAGTATCTACTGCTGCCACCGTATAATACATCTCCTCATATCCGCTGAGGTCATCAACATATTCACGTGTTTTTGCCGATAAGGGTTTGGTTGTAACAAGCTGGTATCCGTATAATGAGTTAACACTGCGTGATATTACAAAACCATTAAAATCAACAGGCGGATTATTATATTCCCATGTTATTTTCACATTTCTGCCTGAAATCTGTTTCGGTTTTTTAATCACCGGGGCAGGCGGTGGAGTAAGGTCTTTTGAAAAGGCTGTTATTTCGGCGGCTTCGCTGAATTCGCCAAATGGACTTACTCCCACTATCCTGTATTTATATTGCCTGTAATTAACTGTCAATGTATCAATGAAATGAGGACTGGCTTCTCCCTCAGCTTCTTTGGGAGTTGCTGTTATCAGAGGCATATCGTTAAGTTTTTTAAAATTTCGTCCGCCATCGTCTGAACGATATATGTAAAATCCGGAATAGTAGTATGGCTCTTTCTCTTTCCAGAAAAGTTTTAAATTACCATCGCCGCTTTCAAAACGCAGGTCAACCGGTGCAGGATATTTATTATAGGGTTTTATGTTAACCACAAGGTAAGCAGTGTCAATAACATAATCTTCCAAAGGTTGTGCCAGATAGACCCTGTAAATATAGATACTGTCTTTTTTTACATTCCGGTCAACCCATCTTAGCCCGAGTGAATTAGCAGTAAAAGCATCATTATCAGCCGCAAAGAGTACAAATGAATAGCGGTTTGTAAGTTCATCAGCCGCATTTTTCAACACATTCATATTGTTTTGATCAAGTGGCCTTGGGACAAAGGTTTTCCCGTAAACTGCCTGAGCTGCTATGGCAGAGAAATTATTGTCTTTTGAAGCCAAGGCCTTCCATTTTTCAAGCTCCAGAGGTTTTAATGGCGCATCGTTTAAACGGACATAACCCGTTCCCTGAAATGAATTATCAGATGGCACATGTACTTTTTCAACAATATAGCCTACCTGGTTAGCCAGAACCCATCCGCCCGGCGTTGTAGGAGCCCACCGCAGGACAACGGAATCAACATCAACACGGGCAATAAGCGTAATAGATGCTTTACGCGGATTATCGCCGGCCGCATCATTTGTGTTCTGGCCATTGGCCGATGTTATAAAAATTATTACCGAAATTAAAAAAATTAAGTTTAGCCGGATTATTGTTTTCATTTTACAGACAGGTTTTAAATCAAAATTAATCATGGTTTTGGGTTTGTTAT
>CAZBCB010000396.1:0-3098 GCA_964489905.1 uncultured Bacteroidales bacterium | reverse complement strand
CTATTTATCCTTATACTAATGAAAACCTTGCTGGTTATTTCAAAAAAATGTATTTTAAGGATAAAAAAGTTTTAACTGTTTGTGGATCAGGAGATCATTATTTAAATGCAGTTACTATGAATGCAAAAAAAGTTGATTGTTTTGATATTAATGCTTTTTTATCAAGCAGGCAGGCTTTAGCCTGCCTGCAGTTATTAACCCTAATCTATTGGACAACAAATGGATTAAAAGTTTCAAATTTTATTCCTCTGTCACGTAAAACCAGTGTATCAGTGAAAGTGTGTGTAGTAGTTCCGAAGTCAATGGTGTAATTAAGATGAAGAACATCACGTTTCTGACCTCCGAACATATCTCCGTCGGTAATATATTTCCCGTTGCCGGTAACTGTGTAAGTTGCTGATTCAGGATTTGACAAAGAGCAATTGTTATTTTCGTCAAAGGTAAGTATAAGGGTAAATGGCAGATTGGTTTCACCGTCATCAGCTTTTGTATTTAATGACAATGCTGCCTTGTTCAATGATAAAGTAACAGCATTGCAAACTTCATCTTTTTCAACGTATTTCTCATGATAAATATATGTTCTATCCAATGCGGTATTTCCGTTATTTCCTTTAACAACATCAATACCCCTGCGCAGATATGAAGCATGATATTTATTGATATACTTTATTGCGAAAAGCACATAGTCTTTAGGAGCAGTACTCCATTCGCCTGAAATACGACGGTCAGCAGTGTCAATTTCTGTCTTACCCCTGAGAATAGAATCAGCGTTAGTTACGGATGTCATTACCAGTGGGATAACATACGTTTTTTTGATTGAAAGAGAATCATTAAAAAAGGCATCAGTTAACTGCACTTCTAATCCACCCATAAGTTTTCCCGATGGAATCACTATCTGCATATTAGCCGGGAGGGTATAGTGACTGGCAGGCATGGCAATCACATCGTCACCTGTTGCGCTTTCGAACTTGAGGTTTTCACAAAGCGAATTATCGACAGTTACATTTATAATGATGTCATTTTTGTTTTCATAGACACCTCCCAACGTAGCCATTATAAGGCATTTGTGTTCATTATCCAGTGAGTTGTCAAAAACATAATCCTTACCCAGTTCAATTGTTCTCACCGGTGATTGATAGGCAAAATATACAGCAGAATAGTCATAATCAGGAAATTCCCATGGTTGATTTTCACAAGCCCAAAAAATCGTGAGTATTATGGGTAAAATAAAAATATACTTTTTCATTTTTTTGTGTTTTTAGTTCAAAGAAAAAAATTACCATCCATTATTTTGAATCAGGCCGGCTTTCAGAACTTCGTTGTAAGGAAGCGGGCCATAATACATGTAATCCAGATATTGTCTGTTTTCGACCGGTTGAATGACATAATTGCCATTGGCAATTGTTACACCATAGGCAGGTTCTGTCAGGTTTTCCTTCCACCTGCGCAGATCCCAGAAGCGGAATCCTTCAAAACACAATTCAAGCCGGCGTTCATTTCGTATTAAATTTCTCATATCTTCTTTTGTGGTTATTGAAGCCAGATAATTATCAGGCTGAGTTATTCCGGCTCTTTTTCGTATGGCAGCAATCACATCTCTGGCCGAAAATGCATGGCCACCGGTTCCGTCAGGTCCCCATGCTTCATTAGCTGCTTCGGCATAAATAAGAAATATTTCAGTATATCGGATATGAACAGCGTAGTGTTTTTTCTCCTGCAATGAGTTTGGATTTAAATTAACATCTTCTCTTAAAAGTTTACGCAAATAATAACCGGTGCGGGTTGATGTTTTTATTTTTCCTACAGCATCGTCTCCGCTGTTTTCACTTGTATAAATAGCCTTGCCCGCCATTGTACTTCCGTTGACAACAATATAATTGTTAAGACGCGGGTCACGGTTAGCATATGGATTAGCAGGATTATATCCGCTGTTTGCCTGATCAGTAATAGGATATCCGTTGGCCATAGGAAATGCATCGACAAGATTCTGGGTAGGATTAACCCGTCCGTTACCATATAACGAAGGCGGGAAGTTGTTTTGTTCAATACTAAGGCCGGTCCAGATGCTTCCCCTCCATAGCATTTCGCTCTGGTCTTTGTCGCGGGAAAGATTGATGGCATCAACATTTCCTTTGGTATAGAAAAGTCCTCCTTGAGGGTCTATTTTAGATATGCCTCCGTAAAGTTCAATAACCTGAGCAGCAAAATGCGCGGCATTTTCCCATGTGGTGGTGTTACCTTCGCTGAATGCAGGGCTTGCGGCAAGAAGGGCAGCCTTTGCACGTATAGCCTTGACAATACGACCTGAAATTCTTTGCCTGTTAACATCTCCAAAAACCCTGTTGTATTCTTCTACTGATACATCGCTATATCTGGCAGGTAACTGCGAGGCATTTTCTATATCAGCATAATCCAGTGGCAGGTATTGTTCGGCAGCATTAAGGTCATTATAAATTTGCTGCATGCATTCCTCAAATGTATTACGAGGCTTGTCAAATTCAGAATCAAGGGTAAGTGATTCGGTAATTATTGGCACGCCCAGAAGAACCCCGCCGGCGTAGCCGCCATGAGCCTGAAGCAGGTAATACATAAACAATGCTCTGAGCCCGTATGCTTCGCCTTTGTGCCTATCGTTAAACAGTCTCTTTGCCACATCGTTCTTATATGACCAGTTTACCTTATCAGTTTCATTAAGAAATTTATTTAAATAGACTATTGCTGTGTAAGAATTTCCCCATTGGCTCACCGGGTTATTAAATGATGACCATTGACCTGTTGCCATGTTAAGATAGTTACTGAACTTATCGTTAGTAACAGCATCATCGGTTGCAACGTCATTAAATGAATAACCATTGGTCGGGATACGGGAGTAAGCGTTTAAAAGCAACCCTTCTGCATAGGAAGGATTATTATAAATATCTTCCAATGTATGATGATTATCATCAAGTGGCTCAAGAAGTTCTTCACAACCTGATAAAACCATCAGAACAGGCAGAATTATGATAAAATATTTTTTCATATCTGTTTCTTTTTTAAAATTAAAAACCAATCTTAATGCCGGCATTATAATATCTGAACTGAGGTGCGGTTTCAGAATT
>CAZBCB010000395.1:0-3104 GCA_964489905.1 uncultured Bacteroidales bacterium | reverse complement strand
CTCCCAGAAATCCTGCTGAGAT
Organism: uncultured Bacteroidales bacterium; assembly: GCA_964489905.1. Taxonomy (GTDB): domain Bacteria; phylum Bacteroidota; class Bacteroidia; order Bacteroidales; family UBA10428; genus UBA5072. Next base: position 3,082 of record CAZBCB010000395.1, on the reverse strand, counting down.
ATTAATTTATAACCAATGGAAAAATTTTTGTAGGGATAACAATATTCAGGTTATATTTGAAGCCGGAGAAAAAGCGAATTTTACCGATTTGTTTTCAGCAGCTGATTTCTGCATAACAACCAGTGTTATGGAGGGTTTTGGTATGGTTTTTCTTGAACCCTGGCTTGCAGGCATACCCGTCATTGGCCGCAACATTGGTTATATTACCGATGAACTGAAACAAAATGGAATCAGGTTTCCATTGCTTTATGACCGATTTGTAGTATATTTCAGGCAAGAAAAAACTGATTTTAAAGATCTTGATATTACACAACAGCAATCCTTGATTCGTGAAGTATTAATAAATAAAGGAAAGAAAAAAGAATTATTTAAGCTGAATTTTTTCCTGAATGATTTTATAAAACCGGTAGATCACAGTCTAATCCGGCATAATCAGCAACTGATTCTTTCAAAATATTCGCTTGAAAATTATGGACATCAATTATATGCAATATATAAAAAACTTTCTGGAAAAGCTTGAGCCGTTGAATCCTACTCCTGCTGGCATTGCTCCTCAGGTTCAGAAACAACATGAACTTAAGGCTTTTGTTTTTGATGTTTATGGTACATTATTAATTTCAGATTCAGGCGATATTGATGAAGCTGAAATTAATGCAGAAAACCTTAAGAAGGCTCTGAAGTATGCGGGTATAAGCATTTCAGGCGATGAAAATCAGGAAAAGTACATTTTACATGAAATGCTGAATGAATATGTAAATGAAATTAAAGGATTTCATAGTTTGAACCGCACTACAGATAAACCTTATCCTGAGATTGATATATTGAATATCTGGCAGACAATAATTACTAAAAACCAGAAAAGAAGAAGAATTAACCTTAACGGCACCTTGTGCATTAAGTGTCTGACATTTGTTTTTGAAATTCTCAGTAACCGCATATATCCTATGCCAGGTATGCATGAAGTTATTAAAAGGCTGGCAGAAAAAAAAGTTCCCTTAGGCATAGTTTCCAATGCCCAGTTTTATACACCTGTAGTTATGAATTACTTTCTTACAGGCCAGATTACCGAAAAAGAATACGTTGATTTTTTTGATCCTGACATTACTGTATTTTCTTATAAGTATAAACGGTCAAAACCCGATTTGTATCTGTTTCAGGTGCTTGCGTCATCACTTGAAAAAAAATACGGATTGCAGCCTGAAGATGTTCTTGTCATTGGGAACGATATGCAAAAGGATATTTATGCAGCCCATATTACCGGATTTCGTACTGCCCTGTTTGCCGGTGACCATAAGTCTCTAAGATTAAGAGAAGAAAATGAAATAGTACGAAAGACAAAACCTGATTATATTATTACTGATTTGCGTCAATTATTAACTTTAACCAACTGAATGGATATTTCGCATTTTAATATAGGCATAATTCATAGCCTTATCGGGAAAAATGATGGAGTTTCAATAGTTATTGACCAGACTGTAAGGGCAATGGTGAGTGATCTTCATGTAGAGTTGGGGAATATATATTTTCTTGCAGCCCATACATCTCCACGTTTTAATGCAGAAACCGATGAAATTTTCTGGCATAAGAATGAGGTTCATAAAACGATACTCAGTTATTTTTCTAAAGAGCCGCCTGACTGGCTTGACAGTATGATACATGAAAATGCAATGAGGGTTAAATGCATTATCCGTGAATTTGTTCAGAAACATTCAATTGATCTTCTTATTGCACATAATACATCCCATCCTTACAATTTTATTACTGCGGTAGGACTGGGTTATTACTTCGAAGAATTAAGAAAAAATAATATTATCTGGCCGAAAATACTGGTATGGTGGCACGATTCATATTTTGAAAGGGAACAATTCAGTAACCCTAACAGAATAATCAGCAAATATCTGAAGTATTTACCCGGCACCTATGTTGATGGCATTGTACTGATTAACAGCACACAGTATGAACTGGCCAGGCGCTTATTCAGTAAATATAACAGCCACGTTGAGGACATGTTCTTTCGCGACAGGGTAATAATAATACCTAACACATCAAGTATCAATTGGGATTGGGAAAATATTGAGACAGGAGATAATCAAATAATTTGTCCGGTGCTTGATAATTATAATAAAAGCTTTATTAAAGATATAGGTATAACTGCAATTATTGAATCATCAGGGTTCAGCATGCAGGATACAATTTTATTGCTTCAGCATACACGTATTGTACCAAGGAAAAAAATTGAGGTGGCCATCGATTTTGCCTTTGAAATTGAAAAACGATACTGGCGCGATAATAAGGCAAAGTGCATTATTCTTCTTGTCAGCGGTCACTCAGGTGATGAGCAGTTTAAATACAAAGAATTCCTCAATGATTATTATCTGATGAAAAAGGAAACTTTTCCGCAATCAAATGTTTCATTGATTTTTGGTGAAGACCGCATCTTATCGCATCGTGATATTATTGTTGATAAGAAATATTATAGCTTTTCGGAAATTCCTTCAATAATAGCTTCATACGGTGGTATTGGCACTTATTTCAGTGAGGTTGAGGGTTTTGGCAATAATTTACTTGAGATGATAGCTGCCGGTTTACCTGTTATGATCAACCGTTATGAAGTGTATAAAACTGATATTGAGCCATTTGGTTTCGATCTTCCCTTTATTGATGATGCCATACTGACGGAGGAACTCATTGAGAAAGCCTACACTGTTTTAAATGATATTTCATTACGAAACAAGCTGGTAAAGCATAACCTTAAAATACTTGACAATAAATTTGGTCATAAAATAATTGCAGGGAAACTTGAGCCATTAATAATAAATATGTTTACAAAAAGTCTGGAATATTAAAGAACCGGGTATGATTTTTTCAGCTTTATTTCTTTTAATCGTAATTATTTTTTATTAACCCAAGTTAAGCATTAAAAATGCTTAATCGATTAAGAAATTGTAATTCAGTCTATACCGATTTATCGGGAGAATCATATAATTCGGCTTTATAAAGCCTCCAATTGATTATCCCAAGCAATATGAATTTACAAATTCATCCAGGCTGATAAAAATAGAAAGGGCAATGCAGATTGAAT
>CAZBCB010000394.1:0-3105 GCA_964489905.1 uncultured Bacteroidales bacterium | reverse complement strand
CCCGATGGAACAAAGTGAAATCGGCCTAACAGGCACAATAAGCATCGTATAATGCAGATTGTGGGTTAAAACCTACATGCTTTGAATTATAGCAAAACTATTTTTAGAGGAGATTGGTCAAAAGAAACACAAGAAACAATTAAACAACTTGTTTCTATTGATTTATCGGTAACCCCTACTTATCAAAATCTTTCATTTTGTTTGTAAATGAGGGTGTCTAACATGCAAAGCAATCAGTTAATCAGAGGATTACTTTATCGTTACTCTTCGCAATGATGCTTATATTGAACTTTTAAGACACCCTCATTTGGGTTTAAATAACTTGTTTCTATTGACTTATCAAGGCAACCTCGATTAGATTTTGTTAATCGATGGGTTCAATTGAAGGATTGGGTTTAAATATCCTTAGATTCCATTTCGTGCCTTTGCAATAAGAGTCAATTTGGCATATAACTAAGGCATAATTTGCCGAAACAGAGAATAATTAAGGAGGATAAATTCGAAGAATCAATAATTTTATTACTAATTTCCGAGTCAATATGTGGAGCTTAATTTATACTGTAACTAACAATTGTTTAATTACTTAAAGGACCAGGAAGGTTTTGTTTAAAGAATAATTTTCTTGTAAAATTCAAAAAACATTACTATGAAAAAACTTGCAACAGGAATTTGCTTAACGATGCTACTGAATGTGGCTTTGAGCCAGGAAGTAGCACGACAGGATACGACAAGAAGAACAGCCAGAATGCCCATTTTCAGAAATCAGGTAGTTTCTCCGGAAATTCATCCCGATAGAACGGTTACTTTCAGATTGTTTGCACCCGAAGCTTCTTCCGTGGAAATATCAGGCGAATGGATGCCTGGATTTGGTGCCAGAGAATCATTGGCAAAAAATGACACAGGTTTATGGACCATAACACTTGGTCCTCTCAAACCGGAATTTTATGGGTATTCTTTTTTAATAAATGGGGTAAAAGCTTTGGACCCCTCTAATCCAGTTATTAAAAGAGATGGAAATCGCAATGACAACGTGCTTTTTATTAAAGGCGACCAATCAGATTTGTATGCCATAAAAGATGTGCCTCATGGTGTTCTTTCGGCCGTATGGTATCCTTCTTCTGTTCTTGGCTTTCAACGTAGAATGAATATCTATACTCCACCTGGTTATGAAGATTCGAAAGAAAAGTATCCAGTTTTATATCTTTTGCACGGAGCGGGAGGTGACGAAGAGGCCTGGGTCGAACTTGGCCGAGCCTGCCAGATTCTGGATAATCTGATTTCTCAAAAGAAAGCCAGACCAATGATTGTGGTTATGACAAATGGAAATCCCACTCAGGCTGCCGCACCAGGTTACGAACCCGAAATAAATGCAAAAAGTATACAGGCATTTGGTCCTGGAAATATGATTTCAGGGAAATTTGAAGAAAGCCTTGTTAAAGATGTAGTGCCATATGTTGAAAAACATTACCGAGTAATCTCCAATCGAAGTGCACGTGCTGTGGCAGGACTTTCCATGGGAGGGTTTCACACACTTAATATCATTACAGCTAATCCGGGAATGTTTGATTACGCAGGAGTTATGAGCATGGGGTTCATTAATACAAAACAATTCGGAGGAGAGGACAATCGAAACGCATTTGAAAAACAGGTTGACTTGCTTAAAGCAAGCGGAATAAAGTTATTATGGATTGGATGCGGGAAAGAAGATTTTCTGTATCAGAGTGTGACGGAATTACGTAAAATATTTGACCAGCATCAATTGAAATATGTATATCGGGAAAGTCAAGGCGGGCATACATGGTTCAACTGGCGTCTTTATTTATCAGAATTGACTCCGTTATTGTTCAGATAATAGGTGTATTTAATTTTTACTCTGAAATGCCAAATGTTTTTAAGAAACCGAATTTATTGACATGGCAACAGTGCTCTTACAAGATGACTGAATACTTAGTATTTATGAATTACCCGTATTTTGCATTGAACATAAATTAACCCAACCCAAACCATAATGGAATACTTTAACCTTAAGAACATGAAAAGAAGCAGAAGAGACTTTTTTAAAACTGCAGGTGCAGGAGTTGCTGGTCTCAGTTTAGGACCGTCTGTTATTGCATCCTGTGATGCAGGGAATAATCAAAGGATTGTCAGTTCAAATGACGATCAGGTACTGTTCATTGGTGACAATATTGCCATTGCTGATACCCTGTATGGGAAAGTAAAGGGTTTTTTGCTTCGTGGTATCTATTGCTTCAGAGGCATTCCTTATGGAGCAGATACTTCAGGTAAAAACCGGTTTCTCCCTCCGCAGAAACCTGAACCTTGGAAAGATGTGTTTCCGGCTGTATGGTGGGGAAATTCAGCTCCACAGATTATGGAAAAAAGATATGCAAATCCATATGCTTCATTTGTAGACCATTGGAATTATGATGATGTAAGTGAAGACTGTCTTAAATTAAATATATGGACTCCCGGAATTAATGATGGGAAGAAAAGGCCGGTACTGGTATGGTTACATGGAGGAGGGTTCATAAACGGAAACGGAATTGAACAGGATGGTTATGATGGAGAAAATTTCAGTCGGCAGCATGATACGGTTTTTTGTTCATTAAATCACCGCTTGGGACCATTGGGATTTACAAACTTCGGTGGTATAAGCGAGAAATTTGCTTTGTCAGGTAATGTTGGAATGCTTGATATTGTTGCTGCCCTTGAATGGATAAGAGACAACATAGCGTTTTTCGGAGGTGATCCGCAAAATGTTACAATTATGGGGCAATCTGGGGGAGGAGCAAAGGTATGTTTACTTACTGCTATGCCAGCTGCACAGGGACTATTTCATAAAGCTGTTGTTTTGAGCGGTGCTATGACAAGGGCAGCAGAAAAGGATTATGCTGAAAAACTGGGACAATATATAATGAAAGAAGCAGGGTTGTCTGCGGATGAACTATTTAAGTTGCAAGATATCCAATGGCAGGAATATTATTCAATATCATCAAGAGCAGCTGAGAAATTAAACAGGGAACTTGGTCCTTCCGATTTTTTCAGGAGAGGATTTAATCCTTGTGTTGACGGAAAGACACTATTGCAGCACCCCTATTTTCCTGA
>CAZBCB010000393.1:0-3109 GCA_964489905.1 uncultured Bacteroidales bacterium | reverse complement strand
AAAATGATAGATTATCTTCATTCAAATAAGTTTAATAAAGTTATATGTGTAGGTAGTAATTTTCGTTTTTGCTCTGAATCGGCAGGATATAGTTGGTATCCCGATGTTACGGCATTGATTGCAGCACTCAGGGAAAAACCTGTCAAGAATCATCTTATTCTCATAAAAGGTTCCCGTGGAAATCAACTTGAAAAAGCATTTGACCTGTTATAACACGACTAAATTAATGGGTTGATTATAAAATTCCCCATCGTAAACCCAAATTCGTCAGTTGAAAAAATCAATTGACGAATCTGGTATAACCGAAAATTGAATCAGCTAAGTATGCCAAATGCTTTAATAAACCAGTTGCCGTTATTAAACTCAAATATGTTAACAGCAGCGTTATCCAGACTAAACCGGCGGGGTTTTTCAAGTGGAATCTGTAATACGTGTTTTGTCCATACATTTATTATTCCCCCATGGCTTATTACAAGTATTTTTTTTCCATCATGTTTTGTAATAATATCTGAAAAAAAATTTATAGCTCTGGTGAGCAGTTGAAATTTGCTTTCACCACCAGGTACCTGGTTCATAGGATCGCCTGACATCTCTAATGCTGCTTCGGCAGGATATTTTTTAGCTATTTCTGCCCATGTGTAGCCCTGAAAAACACCAAAATTTCTTTCACGCAGGCGCTCATCACAGACTACGGGCAAATTGATAATGTTAGTGCTTATAATATCTGCTGTATGCATAGCCCTTTTAAGATCACTTGAATATATTGCGTCAAAACAGATGCCATTCAGTTTGCCAGCTATGCTTTTAACCTGCCTGATACCTTCATCGGTTAAATCACTATCAAGCTGACCCTGGAGGCGTTGCTCCCGATTCCAGTAAGTTTCTCCATGACGTATCAGGTAAATGATTGTTGACATAAAAATACTGATTAAAGTTTGATGCTTATTCCAGGACCGATAAGAAGCATCCATTTTTCTGCTTTAAATTGATAGCCGCCTCCAATGTATAAAGGAAAATATAACTTCCGGTCACGTGTTGAAGGATAAATACTCCCCAATACAACAAAAGCAAGATCCTGTTTGTCACTTTGAAAATTAAAAGCATCGAGAGCAAGAAAACCTGCTCCAAGTTTGTACGGTCTGAGCTTTGCAATTTTATCGGGATGATAAAAGCTTAATTGTGCCACCATGGCCATACTTATACCATAAAGATTACTATAGGAAAAAGTATTTTGGTTTTCCGGATTGCGCGATACGGTGATCAGTCCTGCAGGAAATGAAACATCAACATCTATTTTATAATTCTTCTTCAGAACTATCTCTATTTCCTTTTGCTGGGCTTCAGTACCATATTTTGAGGGATTATGCCTGATGATGATATTTATTCTCGACCAGTCGTCAAGATCATTTGTATTTTTGCGCATATATTTATTAATACTTATTTCGCCGGTAACACAATTTTTTTTATCGTAAAAGGAATATCGCGGTGAACGGTCTGAAGGGCATACGATGATATTATCCAGTGTGCGTACATCGATCAGTTCATTCTTCGGACCGGTAATACGAATCTCAATCTGCAAATGCTGGCGGCCATATAAGCGGGTGTTATCATCAATACGATCATTATTGAATGAGATGATTACATCACGTATTCCTTTATCATACAACACAGGCCCATGTATGTTTGAAACCATACGGTTAATATCTCCATAGTTAATATAAATGTAATCAAAAGCCCTCGGCTCTTCATACTCCCTGATGCTGAGAAACAAACCGGTTGGCAGGGAATGATTGTATATATTTATTTTTCTTTTTGAAATATTAAGCGGTACTTTTAATTTGTACACCATTTCCGTCTCATTTCTGATAAGTGTATCGGGGGTGACATCAATTATATCCTCAAAATGAAATCTGGCTCTGTGTAAGGATTCTCCTTCAATTTTCAGGTCCACGGTTTCTCCGGGATACAATGACAAATCCTGAACCCAGTCTTTGCCCTCCCGTAATATACTTATTTTGTTGATTGTCGTTTTGGGAATAATATTAAAATTGGTAATGAAACAAGGATTATCTCCATCTTTAACAAAAAGGTAACCGCTGGTCATGCGGTGATAATTATAAGTCCTCAAAATACAAAGCATCCGGTTATTGGACAACTGGTTTCGTGTAAAAATCTCAGCAATTAATGTACCTCCCGGCTGTTCCTGATTTTCAAGCCGATAGGTTTTATTGACATCCATAAACTTGGCGTTATCCATGATTACTTCAATACCGTCACGCCTTGACACATCATCGAGTGTTATTTCACGCCTGTCGGGTGTAATAAATTTTAACCGGCTTGTTTTTACATTGATATTCAGTTCAAGCGGATGAATGTCATAGCTTATCTGATTTGTCAATAAGTTGTAAAACGGTTTTCTTACCTGAAAAGGAAATACTATTTTTTGATTGCCGGGCTCTTTTGGTAAAATAATCAGCCTGATGTTCCGGTCAGATTTTTCAAATCTGTAATCATATTTTGTTCCGGTAATCCATTCATTAGTAATACGTATATTATCAGGATTATTTGAGAATAATTCAATAATTTTTTCTTCGCCGACAAATAGTTCATCTATGTTCGAATTTACCGTAATATTGGTTTTTGTGCACGGCATCAATAGCAGTTCTTCATATTTGTTTTCTTTTTTATCGGCATAGATAAAAACAAATTTCAGAAATTCGGTATATGTAAGATTCTTAAACCGCACCCTGAATTTATATTGACTATCAATTGAGTAAATACTGTCAATGATGATAAAATCGTCAGAAGGCTGCAATGTGATTGATTCTATTGTTTCAGGCTTTTTTAATACTAATGTAACCTCAGCAACTTCATTTTCATCATCATAAACAAAAGCCAGATATTTACTTCCTGTGATCTGAGTAATCATGTTCCGGTTTGTATTAAAAATTAAAGTATCAATTTTTAATTCCACCTGTCTGAAAATACTTTCGCTATTTAATTGCGCCAGTGCTGAATTAATAAAACAAACTGTAATGCAACACCCTAAGAATCTTTTTATATAATGCATAATCCGTATATAAAATATGTGCTTTTTATAGGCCTTCAG
>CAZBCB010000392.1:0-3152 GCA_964489905.1 uncultured Bacteroidales bacterium | reverse complement strand
TGGTTTTAATATTTAAGATTAAATGCTAATTTAACCTGATTTTAACACAAAAACAGATATAAATCCAAATTCATCAATTGATTTTAGCAATTGACGAATCGACCAACAAAATATGATTATTCCGAAATTCCGGAATGATTAGATTTTGTATGTCGGGAAAACAATATTCTTAAATATTTATTGTGTTTCTATTGACTGATCTCGGTTAATAATCAGTAACTCTTATAAATTTAATTTTTCTAAATAGGGGTTAAACCCAGTTAAGTCATTAGTTCGCTTCGCTCCAGATGACAAATCTGGAATTAATTAACCATAATTGTAATTTCATCCTGCATTAATCCTTCGGAGGTGACTGCTATCTTAACTATACCTTTATTATTTCCGGCTCTGATAATTAACATAGCCTTCCCAAAAAACAAGTTGACCGAATCAGCTTTAAATGATTCAAATGACTGGGGATTGCCATTACCAATCCCTGCAATAGTTCCAACACCTTTAACAGTTATGTTAATCTTATTTTCAGCCAAAGGACAGGGTATATTATTTTTATCATAAGCTTCAATGAGAATATAGCATAAATCATCACCATCGGCAATCAGTGACCTGCGGTCAGCTGTAAGTACTATTTTAAAAGGTTTATCTGCTGTTTTTATACTATTAGAGCCAATTACCTCACCTTCCTTGTAAGCAACTGCTTTTAATTCACCTGGTTGATAGACCACATCGTTCCACATTAAACGGAAGCGTTCGGTTGAATTTGCCGAAAGAGGGTTTTTACATTTCATACCCAATGATTTTCCATTAAAAAAAAGTTCGGCACAATCACCATTGGTGTATACAAATACAGGGATATTTTCACCTTCTTTTCCCTGCCAGTTCCAGTGAGGCAAAATATGTACAGTATTTTCCCCGGGTTTCCAGTAACTTTTATACAGATAAAACCTGTCCTTAGGAATTCCGCACAAGTCCACTATGCCAAAATATGAACTACGGGATGCTGCCTTATCATCCATACCATGTTCCTTAACCCATTGGTTTGTATATGGTGTAGGTTCGCCGAGGTAATCAAAACCTGTCCATACAAATTCACCTGCTACATACTCCTCTTCCTGCTGCCACATAAAATCATCATCAGCCAGTTCGGCCCATTCAGGTGCATTTAGGTCATAGGAACTTACCTGAAGCGATGTGGTGAAATCTGTTTTTTTTGCAGGAAGCGGCAATTCATAAAATCCACGTGTGCTCACCGTCGATGCCGACTCGCTGATAATAACCAATTTATCAGGCTCTATCTGACGTGCCAGACTATACCGGCGGCCATAATTCCATGAATGCACATCGTAATAGTCAAAATGACGAAGGCTTGCACTCTGATAATCATCACATACCATCGTCACCGGCCTTGTAAGATCATACTTACGGACATAATTAACCATGGTTTGCAGCCGGCTGAAACCATTATTTAAGTTTCTTTGCACATCATGAATTTCATTCCCCACACTCCATATAAAAACACAAGGGTGATTACGGTCACGGACAACAAAATTCTTTATATTTCTATGGGCAAACTCCTCGAAATCAGTTTTTTCAGTTATATCAGCACGCTTATCATATTTGTCAAATGCCTCATTAAATACAAGGAGGCCCATTTTATCACATAAATCCAATAATTCCGGAGCAGGCATATTATGACTGGTTCTTATGGCATTGCAACCCATGGCTTTCATTATCTCAAGCTGACGTTCCATGGCACGTGGGTAAAACGCAGCACCAAGTAAACCCTGGTCATGATGTAAATTGACTCCTTTTAACTGTACCCTGCGGTCATTAAGATAAAAACCATTATCGGGAGTAAATCGTATTGACCTTATACCAAAGGAGGTAAAATATATATCAGCTATTTCGTTTCCTTTGTAAACGGTAGTTTTAACCTTGTATAAAACAGGGTTATCAATGTCCCATCGCTGAGGATTTGAAAGCGTTATATTGGTTTCAATTTCTTTACTTTTATTTCCTTCTAAGGAAAAGGAAACTGATTTTTTTGCCAGTTCAATACCTTTAGGGCTAAAAATAATGTTTTCAACCCTAATATCATTTTCATTATTTGCTGACGAGTTGCAGATATTATTAATTATACGTATATCAGCAGCATGAGGTTTAATAATTGGCGTGGTTACATAAGTACCCCAGATACCGACATGCACTTTATCAACAACAATCATCTGAACTTTTCGGTATATACCTGCACCCGGATACCATCGGCTCTCATGATCACGCGTGTCGGCATGTACAGCAATAAGGTTCTCCTTCCCAAAACGAACGTATTGAGTAATATCGAGATAAAATGAATTATACCCGTAATCCCATTTTCCGGCCAAATACCCGTTGACGTATATTTCAGGGAAAGCCATAACGCCATCAAACAACAAATAGATAACTTTTTCATTATACTTCTCAGGAATAACCAAATGGTTACGATACCATCCCTCCCCTTTCCATGGTAGTTTGCCTGTATTGCCATCTCCGTCAGCAATAAACGGTCCTTCAATTGCCCAGTCATGCGGTATGGTAACATCCTGCCATCGGGTATCGTCAAACTCAGTTTTAAATGCATTCTCGTTATGGCCACGTGCAAATTTCCATCCTGTTTTCAGGGTGATTGTCTCTCTTGCCATGATTTTAAGAGAAGTAAAGCAAAGAAATATAACCGATATGGCAAAAAACTTTAAATTAGACAGTTTCATATTTTTCAGTAATCAATTTAAAGATAGATTATTAATTAGTGACATTAGAATAAAAATGAAAGCATGAATTAAATGTAAGTAAATATTCATTTATGGAAAAACATTTTTTGCTATTTCAAAAATAATTTTTATTGACCCAAATTCGTCAATTGATTTTATCAATTGACAAATCGACCTACAAAATGTTTAAATATTAATTGTGTTTCTATTGACTAATTTCGGATTGATGTTTTTCGCCTTTTATTAAAGTAAAAATATCATCCCAAGGGTTCAAAATATCAGACACGCACCATATTGACACCCATGAAAATGAATTCATTGTCAAAGGATTTGGCGTTTCGCCCTCATGTTTGTAAATGATGTAAACAAATAATAAACACACCTAATAAAACCAATATCAACGAATCC
>CAZBCB010000391.1:0-3214 GCA_964489905.1 uncultured Bacteroidales bacterium | reverse complement strand
TATCTGTCTGAATTTCATCGCACTTGGGTTTATATTATGTGAGGCTATTTTCTTGAAATTTAGTTCAGCTTTACAAAACATTTCAGATTATCTGAAAAGAATTTTTTAAAAATATATGCAATCGATTTCATATATTTCTTTTATATTTATCGCATAAAATTGATAAAAGTTTCAACCATGACAGATAATCAGTGGAATCAGTTGCTTAAGACAATTGAAGGAGAGAAGTTTCATCCGTTACCGGTTGGATTCATTATTGACAGCCCATGGCTGCCAAACTGGGCAGGAATAACAATATTAGACTATTTCAGCAATGACGATCTTTGGTTCAATGCAAATAAAAGAGCTATTGATACCTTTCCACAATGCATGTTCCTGCCCGGTTACTGGTCAGAATTTGGCATGTGTACCGAACCTTCGGCTTTCGGAGCTCCATGCAGGTTCCCTGTTAATGAATTTCCGCATGCATTTCCGTGTCTGCAAACAACTGATGCTATTAATATGCTGAAAAAGCCAAATGTTGAAACTGACGGTTTATTGCCATTTACACTGAACAGACTCAGGCTTAACCGTTCAAGAATTGAAGAGTCAGGCCATAAAATAAGGTTTTCCGTCTCGCGCGGTCCGTTAAACATTGCTGCTCACCTAATGGGCACAACTGAATTTCTTATGGCAATGCTAACAGAGCCTGAGAAAATCCACCTTCTGATGAGAATTATTACTGACTTTCTTATTGAATGGCATGATTTACAAAAAAAGACCATTGATTCCATTGACGGAATCTTTGTGCTTGATGATATAATCGGTTTTATAGGAACAGAACAGTTTATCGAATTCGGATTACCCTATTTTAAAGAAATTTTCAACCGGAAAGTATCCGTAAAGTTTCTACACAACGATGCCCAATGTGAAGCCTCGGTTGAATATTACCCCGAGATGGGCATTAATCTTTTTAATATGGCTTTTGATACTTTACTGAACAGCCTTAAAGAAAAAACAAAAAATACGATAACCATGCTGGGCAACATACCTCCCCGCGATGTTTTGGCTAATGGTACGGTTGATGATGTAAAAAAAGCGGTTACTGACATGATTAATTCGCTTAACGACCGTTCCAGAATCATTGTTTCATGTGGCGGCGGGATGCCTCCTGCTGTAAAAACCAGTCATATTAATGCTTTTATCGAAGCTGTAAATCAGTTAACCTGAGTTATTTAGTAGTCCTGGTTGCTGCTTATTAAAAGGGTATAAATAATCCAGGATTAGTCAACAGAAACACAACATGCTTTTAAACATATTGTTTCAATTGAGAATTTGGGATGAAGTAATAATCTTGTTGCAAAAAATATATAACAATTAACTCATCTTTACCTTTTTAGTCAGAAATCATCATTCTTAAATGGTATAGTTAACGGTTCTTTAAGGTAAAACTTTATATATTGCATAATGTTGGCCAGGCATGGCAACCTGAATTTTGTTCCCTTCGTGTTTAATGGTTAATTCTTTTCCGGCCAGCAACTTCATTTCCTTAATTGAGATATTTAGTGTGAATTCGGCAGAACAATGCTTATCGGAAGGATTGAGAAAGACTATAATTATGTCATTATCTTTTGCTCTTGCATAGATGAAAGGATAAGTATTTTCTTCAGCGAATAAAGGCACAAATTCAGCATAAGCAGATAATGCCGGTTCGGAATGCCTGAGGGCTATGAGCCTTCTGGTTCGGTTTAATAATGAATTAGGATTTTTTTCCTGTGACATAACATTAGGGGCATCAGATGCAGTATCGACCGGCAGGTAAAGTTTTTCAGACGGTGCTTCAGAGAATCCCAGATTTTTGCCATCTGACCATTGCATAGGTGTGCGGGCACCATTACGCGGTTTGTAGGCACCTTCAACCTGAGGCCAGTCTGTTCCCATCTGGCGCATACCTATTTCATTGCCGTAATAAATAAAAGGAACGCCGGGCATTGTGAGGCCAAAGGCATATATAATTTCAAGATCATCATCTGTTCGTTTGTTTCCCAGTCTGGCATTATCATGATTTCCTAAAGGAAGTGATATATACCCTTTCCCTCTGGTGGCAAGGTACTGATCCATATAGCTTTTCAGAAAATGGGTAATATTACCTTTGCCTTCAGTGTCGAAAAAGCTGTGCCCTTCGGAATAGCCATTGAGTATTCGCCAGCTTTCCTTCTGAAACAAATCATTATAGCCTTCAAACCAATGGAAAAAGTCGGCATGAAACAAGCTGTCCAGCGCATCTTTCGGATATGACCATTCAGCAATCATAAAAGCTTCAGGATATTCTTTGATGAGAAGCTGCCTGATTTCGCGCCAGAATTCTTTGGTGCCTTCATCTTTGGCACTGAAAAACTGGTCATTTCCGGTAATATTTGCATTTTTTACCAGTGCACCGGCCATGTCTGCCCTGAATCCATCAGCACCCATATTCATCCAGAAACGAAGCACATTTTTTAATTCTTCACGTAAGGCCAAAACATCAGGATGATTTACAGGCAGCATCCATGGTTCTTCTGGTTTGGCAAAGCCAAAATTCAGTGCCGGCTGGCACCAGTAAAAATTACGCATATACTGGCCATTTCGTCTGGAATAACCTTTAATAAAACAATCCTTAAAAGCCTCAGGCGGATTTTTCCAGGTGTTATCCGTCCATATATACCAGTTTGTATATTTGTTGGTGTCCTGTTGTGATGATGCCTTAAACCACGGATGTTCAATGGATGTGTAACTGATGACATAATCAAAAATAACTTTTAGATTCCGTTTATGGGCTTCTTCAAAAAGTTTCCGGGCGTCTTCATTGGTGCCATAGCGAGGAGCAACTTTATAATAGTCAGAAATATCATACCCTGCATCACAAAACGGTGATTCAAAAAACGGATTCAGCCATATTGCATCAACACCCAGACTTTTTATATAATCAAGCTTTTGAATAATGCCTTTCAGATCACCAATACCATCACCATCAGTGTCATAGAAACTCTGCGGGTAAATCTGATAAAAAACGGCATTATGAACCCACTCGGGGCATGTTGCAGGAATATGAACCTTTCCGGTTATTTCTTTAACCTGCGGTATTTTCTCTTCCTGCCTGCACTGAATTAATAAGAAAATCAGGAAAATTATGGCTATGGAACGTATCGGATGCATAACAAACAATTTTGGTTATTTTTTTGCTAAAAGTATATAT
>CAZBCB010000390.1:0-3224 GCA_964489905.1 uncultured Bacteroidales bacterium | reverse complement strand
TAGTTTTCTTGTAAACAATTTTTATCAAATCTGCATAGCTCTCTCCATTTTTATCAGCCCGGAATATGTTATTTCATCGTACTTGGGTTTATCCTGTTTCTTTCGGTTGATTCCGGTTTAATACAATTTTTAAGTAATGTCTTTCTGTTTTTTATTAGCCTGAGTTAATCAGGTAATTTGTGATACCTGTAGTAATTTAACAAAACAAAGCGATTTAACTGCATTTGCTATTCAGAAACAATGATATTGTATTCGCGTTAGTTATTACCGGGTTTAAAACAAAAAAGAGGGAATTTATCCCTCTTTAATGTAATCACCATTATTAACTAAATCAGTATCCGGGGTTTTGTGTAAACTCATCTTTATTGATAACAGCATCGAGTTGCACCTGAGGAATTGGCCTGACAGTGAAATGAGCATCAAAATTTTCACGTGCCTGAGTATTTCCGGCATATTTTCTGATACGGGCAACCATAGCATCAGTGCCAAGACGTTTCAGGTCGAACCAGCGTAATTGTTCGCCGCAAAACTCGCGCGCCCTTTCATCCATAAAATAATCCATGGTGAGGTCACTGCCACTGTTAATGCCGTATGATGCAAGCATAGCTGCACCATCTCCGTTGTATGAACGTTTGTTAGCCAGAGGTATCAGGTAATCATTATAGGCACTTGCAGCCTGGCCTGTTTTCCATAAAGCCTCGGCAGCTATCAGATACATCTCTGAAATTCTCATAACCATAGCATCGCGTATACCATTTTGCGAGCCGGCATCGGTTGCAGCAGGACGGGTATTATCATAAAATTTGTGAAGTTCAAAGAAAAGATTACGGTTATAAGCACCAAAATCATTGATTGTTCCGTCAGCATTAAACATTCTGGGATAATCAAGCACCCAGTAACCTTTTTCAAGATTGAAATAGTAATTTGCAGCCAGATCAGCTGATCGTACCAAAATATTATCAGGGAAAGTATCCTTTGTCAATAAAATTGCCGTATCACCTATTTCAAAGAAAGGTTTCCCATATAAAGGATCCAGGGTGTCAGCGTGATAATCATAGCCAGGAACAGGCCATGAATATTTTGATGCAAGTGCAATGTTGCTGTACCATACCGTTTTGAAAGATCCATAAAACCTTTCATCAACATCTTCGTGAAATGCATCAATCAGGTATTTGGTAGGTGAATATCTTCTGAACGGACGACCGTTTTCAATATCTCTTGTCATACCGGGGAAAACATCATACTGCATGCCAAACATCAGGTGTCCATGATGCCCCCCTTCTCTTTCATCCCATGGCTTATCACTTGGACGTTGATATTTTGTGTATTCGCTTGATGGCACACCCAGTAATGCATAGATTGAGCGGGAATAATTTATAGCCCAAATGTTTTCATGATTATTATCTCTGTTATTAATATCCCACACATCGGCATAGTTATCATATAAGCTGAATTTTCCGCTTGCTATCACAGCAGCAGCATCTTCGGCAGCGCCGGTATAAAGGGTGTTACTGCCTGTATAACTTGCCCATGTGAGCCTCATTCTTGCACGAAATGCCAATGCTGCTAATTTTGTAACTCTTCCGTAATCTTCACTAGCTGTATTGATGTTATCGCCCAGATTAGCAACTGCATAATCAAGATCTTCGAGAATCAGATTATAGAAATCCTCCACTGAAGACTTTGTAGCGGTTTTAATTACACCCTTTACTGGTTCTGTCCTTAATGTAACTCCACCCCATGTTTCAACGATAAGCCAGTTATATAATGCTCTCAGGAAGCGAACCTCTGCCAGATGTGTTTTGGTTTTTTCCTGGTTAAAAGGTGTCCTTTCAGGATCAGACAAAACATCAATTGCATCATTGCAGGCATTTATGCCTTTGTAAAATTCAATCCAGAGTACTACGAGCCTTGAGTTAGTAGCGTTGAAATCAGAGGTATAAGTATACTGATATTGCTGTGGATGTTGCTGTCCGTAATCATATATATCGGTTCCGGGTTCGCTGAAATCGTAACCTTCTTCTTTGGCAAACCATATCTTGCTGGTAACATAACATGCGGCAATCAGATTTTCCATGCCATCTGAGGTAGTATAGTATGTTTCGGTGGCCATACCTCCTTTATAATCTTCCTCCAGAAAATTTTCACAGGAGGTTATTAGAAGAACTGCCACCATCACAGGTAAAATTATTTTATATGCTTTCATTTTTATAATGTTAAAATTATTAAACAACTGAATTTGACTTAAAAAGTTACATTAGCTCCTATAGCAATCATCTTGGGTGCTGGAAAACCAATGTTGCTTCTTCCAATGCTATTGACAGCCTCGGGATCATAACGACCCTTTGAAAAATTTTTACCAAATACAAAATAATTCTTTGCTGAAATGTAAACACGGAAAGAAGATACTGCAAACTTTTCAGTTATGTTAACCGGAATCTTGTATCCCAATGTAATATCTTTAATTTTAACAAAAGATCCGTCCTGATATTGTAAGGTAGTCGCTTTACTCCATCCACTCCTTGTTAATCCGGGATTAACTCTTGGATATTCGTTGGAAGGATTATTTGGTGTCCAGTAATCACGTTCCACAGAGTTTTCACGGCAATCGGGGCTCCACATTCCCTCAACAACATCCATTATCATTTGACCTATGCGGGCATAAACAAAAACTGAAAAATCAAAGTTTTTATAATTCATGGTAGAATTAAGCCCACCGGTCCATTTTGGCCTTGGAGTTCCCAATACAATACGATCATCCTCATTTATTGTACTATCAGCATTGACATCATTTAACTTAATATCTCCCGGTACACTTCCATATAATGTTGCCTGTGCAGTTTCATCGGTTTGCCATATACCAATTTTTTCCCAATCATAAAATACTTTTAAGGGATGTCCGACAAACCATCCATTGGCAACATCACGCGTGACGCCACCTGCGAGATAAGTAATTTCTTCTGTACTCCGGCTGAAAATAATACTGGTTGACCATTTAAATTTATTAGTCTGTATGTTAACAGAATTAATGGTTAATTCTATACCATTTCCTTTTGTTTCTCCTATATTTTCAATCACAGAAGTAACTGCTGATGTAGGAGGCAAAATAACCTCCTGCAAAATATCATAAGTATGCACCTTATAAATTTCTATATTACCTGATATCCTGTTTCTGAAAAAACCAAAATCAGCCCCAATATTCATAGCAGCAGAACTTTCCCATT
>CAZBCB010000389.1:0-3231 GCA_964489905.1 uncultured Bacteroidales bacterium | reverse complement strand
TTCGCTTATCCTTTCAATCTGGGCATGTGTATATGGACTAAAAAGTATTTCTGACAAAAGGTAATCATCTTCCGACAGAACACCTTTTGCTATTTCGTAATGTTTTCTGAAGGTAGTACCCGGAGCCTCCTGTTTTCTCATGCAGGCAGCAAAAACCATGCTCGAGGCAAAGGGTATTGATAGTGAATAAGCAATGGTCTGATCATGTTCGGTGAAAGTATATTCAAAAATATTAATCTGAAACGATTCAAAGAATTTTCTGAAAAAAGTTTTCCCTTCTTCATCAGACTGGCTAATAATAATCGCATTTTGCCCTGCAAGGTTCCTGATATTAGCAAATGTAGGGCCAAACATCGGATGTGTTGATACAAATCTCCTTCCCGATTCAAGATAAAATTCGCGTAAACCATTTTTAACTGAGGTAATATCAGCAAGAATACATTCCTTACTAATTACAGGCAACAGATCTTTATATACGGGTATGGTTCTTTCGAGGTTAACCGCATTAATGAACATATCTGGGTTAAACGCTGCGATTTCTTCTTTTGAAACAAGTTTATGCGTATTGAATAAATATTTAAGCTTATTCAGATTCGTATCATAAGCTGCAACTTCATGTTCAAGGCAAAGGGATTCAATAAGCCATGTTCCCATTTTGCCGGCACCAACAACCAGTATTTTCATTTTCAGAATATTCTTTTATTGTATGTAAAAATTCACCTTTGCGAAATTATGCGCGGAATAAGTTGTGATTGCATCATTAAATCGGTTATCACTATTGCTGTTGCAGCTTCGATAACCACAGGTATGCGAAGGGCAATACAGGTATCATGCCTGCCTTCAATTTCAAGGTCAACCATATCGCCGGTTTTGATGTTAATGGTGTGTTGTTTTTGATGCGTGCTTGAAGTTGGTTTAACAGGAACCCTGAACACTATATCATTGCCATTGGTAATTCCACCATTTATGCCACCGGCATTGTTAGTAGCCGTTTTACCATCAACAGAAATCAGTTTGTCATTATGTTCGCTTCCCTTCATGCGTGCAGCAGCGAATCCTGATCCGAATTCAATTCCTTTGACGGCAGGAATTGAAAAAATCATGTGACTTAAGACTGATTCAACCGAGTCGAAAAAAGGTTCTCCCAGACCCACGGGCACACCCGAAACCCTGCATTCAATAATACCCCCGATAGAGTCTTTTTCTTCAACAGCTTTCTCAACAGCCCTTTGAATGTTTTTATCACCTCCTGCCTCAAGGATGAAAGCCTCCACATTCACAGGAGAAATGAGCTTTTTGGCAATTACTCCGGCTGCCACTATACCAAGCGTAAGCCGGCCTGAAAAATGACCACCACCTCTGTAATCCTCAAATCCGCCATATTTTTTCATTGCTACAAAATCTGCATGTCCCGGCCTCGGTGTCTCTCTCAGTTTAGTGTAATCTCTTGATTGAGTATTGGTGTTTTCAAATAATATGGTAATAGGGGCTCCGGTTGTATAATGATTAAATACTCCGCTCTTGATTTGAGGGATATCGGATTCTTTACGTGGAGTTGTTCCCTTTGCTCCACTTCGCCGGCGATCGAAATCAGCGGTAAAATCGTCAATTGTCAATGGGAGTCCGGCTGGACAGCCATCAATTACGATACCAATACCTTCACCATGTGATTCTCCGAAAATACTGATTCTGAATATTTTTCCAAAAGAATTCATTGTTCAGATCTGTTGAATGGATGAAATAAATTCTTTAAGCCGGCTGTAGTTTATTTGTCCGGGTGCAGTTGGTTCTCCGTCATCCATGGCTGCATAAGTAAACTCAGCACCAAGAAACGGAGCCACAATACGGGTAATTTTCCCAAGATCGCCCATGCCAAAGGCAATAAGTCTTCCAGGATGCCGGTATAACGACAATATTTTTGAATTATCGCTGTTAAGTCTCACCAGCGTTGCAATTTTTGCTATATCACACCCCTGTGCAAAACAATTCTTCATTATTTGTTCCAGTTCTTCAAGATCAGGTGTACATTCATAATTATGATATGAGATTATCACATAACATTCATGACGATGGGCATAGGCCATCAGTTCATGTTTATAATCATCAGGGGCTTCATATTCAATATCCACATAAGTTGCACCACTTCTGATAGCAGTTTTAAGTATCTCCATCTGCTCGTTTTGCGGATATACACCCGGCCGGCAGGTTGCAATAAGCCTTTTACGGCACGAAAACAATTTTTCAATTTCTTCCTTTCCATGCCCGGTTAAATCAAGTCTGATCTCTGATATTTCAGCTTTCTCAATCAGATCAAGGCATTTATCAAGGTTCTTTTCCGAAATGCTAATACAAATCATATAATTTATTTTCCAGTTGATGATACGTTAACTGATGCACAACAGCTTCACCTATTTGTTTTAATAATATCATATGCAATTTATCACCTTCGCGTTTTTTATCTTTTTTCATAGCTGAAATAGCTCCCTTCAGCATATTTCCTGCATCAACAGGTAATTGTAACCTTTCGAGCAGGTTTTTGATGCGTGTAACATCCTGCAGGTCAAGCAAACCAAGTTTGTGAGATAACCGGGAAGCTAAAACCATTCCAATACTCACAGCCTCGCCATGTCTGATGCGCACCATACTTTCAAAAGCATGAGCAAATGTATGCCCGAAATTCAATTTACGCCTTTCACCTTTTTCTTTTTCATCAGCGGTTACAACATCAGCTTTTATTTTTACCGAATCATAAATAATATTTTCAAGGACTTCCTGGTCTGCTTTCAGTGCACTGGCATAATTACTTTCGAGATAAGAAAACAATTTATCTGATTTAATTGCTCCGGCTTTTACGATTTCAGCAAATCCGGCTTTAAATTCTTTTTCATCAAGTGTTTTCAGCATGGTAATATCGCAAAGCACAAACTGAGGTTGATTAAATACCCCCAGCATATTTTTAAATCCCTTGAAATTAACTCCGTTTTTACCTCCAACGCTTGCATCTACCTGCGACAATAGTGTAGTAGAAACAAAGCTAAAGCGGAGTCCGCGCATATAAACCGATGCTGCAAAGCCTGCCACATCGCAGACAATGCCCCCTCCTATGCCAATGATAAAAGTTGACCGGTCAGCTTCATATTTTAAAAGCTGTTTAAAAATGTTTTCGAGGGTTTTAAGCTTTTTGTTTTTTTCACATGTTACGATGGTTATTGTGGTAAAATCAGGCTATTC
>CAZBCB010000388.1:0-3238 GCA_964489905.1 uncultured Bacteroidales bacterium | reverse complement strand
ACAGATTAAAGAAGTTGTGTTCATTTGCACCAGTAATAAAAATACTGTCTTTAAAATAGCCAGCAATTAGCAATTGGAATTTAACATGGACATAAAAAAATCTCATTTACATTGTGTTAATTTTAATTTCTGAGTGCTGACTGCTTTAAGAAAGACTAAATTAAATCAACCTGCGTTAATAAACTATAGGATTTTGAAATAATAAAGGAGAAAAAATATGCAATTAAGGATATTTTTGCTTTCAACAGCGCTGGTAATAGTTATGGTATTATCTGCCCAGCAAACAATCTATCATACCAGTGACAACAATTTATATCAACATGCCCTTGAATTATACCAGAACGGGAAGTATAGTGCTGCGCAACAGTTGTTTCATCAGATTGCAGATAAAAAGCAAGGCACAAATACTGAAATTGCTGCCAATAGCCAGTACTATGAAGCTTTATGTGCGCTGAAACTTTTTAATCAGGATGCCGAGAACCTTGTAATCCGTTATATTACTGACAATGTTGAAAGTCCGCTCACCAACGATGCTTATTTTGCCCTTGCCAACTATTTTTACCAGCAAAAGAAATACAATAATGCATTGGATTATTATCAAAAAATTGATAAACAACAACTTAATAAATCAGATCTTGCAGAATTCTATTTTAAAAGTGGTTACTGTTATTTTCTGAATGATGATTTCGATAAAGCCAAGTTTGCCTTTTCTCAAATAAAGGATATTGACACGAAATATACTGCTCCTGCACTGTATTACTATTCACACATCAATTATTCGCAGAAAAATTATCAGACTGCCCTTGAGGGATTTCTTAAACTTAAAAATGACGATAATTTCGGGCCAATAGTACCTTATTATATCTCACAAATTTATTTTATTCAGAAAAAATATAACGAAGTTATTGCCTATGCCCCATCACTCATGGAAAATGTCAATGAAAAAAGGGCAGCAGAGGTTTCACGTATTGTCGGTGAGTCGTATTTTATGCTTGGTAAATACGCTGAAGCAATCCCTTACCTTGAAACATATAATGAGAAAGCATCTTCAGTGAAAAAAGAAGACCAGTATCAGCTGGCTTATGCCTATTATAAAACCGACCAGTTACAAAAAGCAGCCAAACTATTTGGTAGTGTAACCGGCGAAAAATCACTTCTCAGCCAGAATGCATTGTATCATCTGGCCGATTGTTACCTCAGGTTGAATGATAAAAACAGCGCCCGGATGGCATTTTCTTCAGCATCTAAAATGGATTTTGATGAAGCCATAAAAGAAGATGCCCTTTTTAATTATGCACTGGTTACCTATGAAGTATCATCCTCACCCTTTAATGAGGCCATCGAAGGATTTAATGAATATCTTGCTCTTTATCCCAGTTCAAAACGTTCCGATGAAGCCTATCAATACCTTGTGCTCGCATACCTTAATGCCCGTAATTATAAGCTGGCGCTGGCATCTATTGAAAAAATCAAAAACAAAAACAATGAAATTAAAAAAGCATATCAGAAAATAGCTTATTACAGGGCATTGGAGCTGTTCAATGACCTGCGCTATGATGAAGCCATACAATTGTTTAATTCTTCTGCCACATACGGTACTTTTGATATCAGACTGGCAGCACTGAGCTATTACTGGAAGGGAGAGGCGTATTACAGGAAAACCGAATATGACAGAGCCCTCGAAAATTATAATAGTTTTGTTGCTCAGACCGCTATTACAGGCACTGATGAATACAAACTGGCACACTACAATATTGGTTATTGTTATTTTCAGCAAAAAAAATACCGCGAGGCCCTTGTATGGTTTAAAAAGTTTATTTCATTTCCGCAGCCTCAACAGCCTGCCATATATAGTGACGCTCTGAATCGTCTGGCTGATTGCTATTTTGTGCAATCAGATTATGCGTCTGCTATTCTCTATTATGATCAATGCATTAAAACGGGCAAGACTGGCGTTGATTATGCTCTTTACCAGAAAGGATTTTCTCAGGGCATCCAGGGCAAACACGCCGATAAAATACAGACCCTTTCAAATCTTGTCAGTTCTTATCCGAAATCAACTTATAAGGCTGATGCCATTTATCAGATTGCTGAAAGCTACGTGCGGCTCGGACAATCTGATAAAGCAACCAATTATTACAAACAGGTTGTCAATGATTTTCCTTCAAGCATTATCGTTAAAAAGGCATTGCTGAATCTTGGATTATTGTATTATAATGCCAACCGTTTTGACGAGTCGGTCAAATATTATAAAAAAGTTATTGCTGATTACCCCGGTTCGGAGGAAGCACAAAATGCATTAATAGGGCTGAAAAATGTTTATGTTGATATGAATGAAGTGGACGCCTATTTTAACTACGTTAAAGGGCTTGGTTCATTAGCCAGTGTTGATACCCGTGAGCAGGATTCGTTGAGCTATATTTCTGCTGAAAGGTTGTATATGTCCGGTGACTGTGCAAAGGCAATAAGAAGCCTGTCAAGTTACATACAAAACCACCCTGACGGTCAGTTCTTACTCAATGCTCATTTCTATAAAGGCGACTGCAGCTATAAACTCAATCAGCTTGATGAAGCAATTGCCTCATTTGATTATGTCATAGGTCGGCCTAAAAATATCTTCACTGAGGTTGCACTGCAGGGGGCATCACGCATAAAATACGGACAAAAAGATTACGTGGCAGCACTGAACTATTATCAGAAACTCGAAATACTTGCCGAATCAAGGCCTGCAATACTTGAGGCACGAATGGGCATGCTTCGTTGTTATTACTTGCTTGAAAACTATGCTGAAGTTATTGAACTGGCAGACAAAATATTACTCACCGAAAAGTTATCAGGTGACCTTGAGCGTGAAACCCGGTTTAAAAAAGCTAAATCATTACTTGCCAAAGACAGGCAGATGCTGGCACTGGATGAATTCAAACAGGTGGCCAGGGAAGTCAAAAGTGCTGAAGGTGCAGAATCAAAATACAGAATTGCTGAAATTTATTTCCTGCGAAATGATTACAACAATGCCGAAAAAGAAATAAACGATTTCTCAGAAAAAACTACTCCGCATCAATACTGGATGGCTAAAAGCTTTATTTTGTGGGCTGATATTTTTTCTGCACGTGGTAATGATTTTCAGGCTCAACAAACATTACAGAGCATTATTGATTATTATGAAAACACAAATGATGGTATTCTTGATCTTGCCCGTGAAAAACTTGCAATTATTAAAGAAAAACAGGCAGGAAAA
>CAZBCB010000387.1:0-3259 GCA_964489905.1 uncultured Bacteroidales bacterium | reverse complement strand
AACCCAAACCATCATTTAAAAATGTTTAATATTCGTATAAAAATACCTGAAAAACTGCAGAAAAAAGCTGTAGAATTTATGCGACAGCATTATTTCCCCAGATGGATGGTATTTTTGCTTGACAATATAGCTGTAATTTTAACATTCTATCTGGCATATCTGCTGCGTTTTAATTTTGTTTTGGCTGATTTCAGTCAGGTATTCGCCTTTAGACAGAGTTTACTTGTTGTTTTTATTTACATTTTGTTTTCTTTAATCTTTCGGCCTTATTCGGGGTTAATCCGGCATACTACCATTATCGATATTTTTAATGTACTACTGTACACCAGTTTTTCAATGATTACCCTGTTTATTCTATCCTTTATCAGCAGAAAAAATGATTTGAATCCTCACCTTATCGTACCTTTTTCAGTAATACTCATTCATTATTTTTTATTATCCATGTCTTTATTTCTGGTAAGAATAATCATAAAAATATTTTATCAGCTTATTACCAGTTCATACATAGAAAAAAAGAAACTGCTGATTTATGGTGCCGGAGCCATGGGTGTTATTGTCAAGCGGGTAATTCAGAGCGATATTAAAGGAGGATATCAGATTGCAGGTTTTATTGATCAGAATAAAAATCTACAAGGCAAAAAGCTCAATGGTATTCCGGTGTATAGTCCGAAATCTATTTCGCATGAATTTTTAAAAAAGCATAAAATTGAGTCATTGGTTTTTGCTATTAAGGATATTTCACCGGCTGAGAAGAGCGAAATAATCAGGTCAGCGCTTGATGTAGGCCTTGAAGTACTTGACACACCACCGGTTGAAAGCTGGCTAAACGGTCAGCTTCAGATGCGGCAGATTCAGAAGGTACAGCTTAAAGACTTATTAGGCAGGGATCCTATTGAATTAAACATCAAAAGAATTGGTATTGGCCTCAGGGGAAAAACTATTCTGGTAACAGGTGCAGCGGGGTCAATTGGTTCAGAAATAGTAAGACAGCTGATGATTTTTCCAATAAAACATCTTGTCCTTATTGATATAGCTGAAACACCAATGTACCATCTTGAAAATGAATTGCGTGCCCTTCCCCATGCTTTCTCAATTCACTTCATACTTGCCGATATTACGAATTCAGATAAAATGCAGGCAATATTTGAGGAATTTCATCCGGATATTATTTTTCATGCAGCAGCTTATAAGCACGTTCCTTTGATGGAGGAAAACCCTCATGAGGCGCTGAGGGTAAACGTCGGAGGAACCATGAATATTATTGAATTATCAATCAGATACAACATCAGAAAATTTGTAATGATTTCAACTGATAAAGCCGTTAACCCAACAAATGTTATGGGTGCATCAAAACGGCTTTGTGAGATGATGTTGCAGGTAAGGTCAAAGCAGGCAGATAACAGGATTCAGTTTGTCATCACCAGATTTGGTAATGTACTGGGTTCCAATGGTTCTGTCATTCCGCTGTTCACCAAACAGATTGAGGAAGGAGGCCCTGTGACAGTGACTGACCCTGAAGTTACGCGTTATTTCATGACCATACCTGAAGCATGTCAGCTGGTACTTGAAGCAGGATTTATGGGCAAAGGCGGGGAAATATTTGTCTTTGACATGGGACGTCCTGTAAAAATAGTTGACCTGGCTTATCAGATGATAAGACTTTCAGGCCTTGTTCCTGAAAAAGATATTAAAATTATTTTCACAGGGCTTAGACCGGGGGAAAAATTATATGAAGAGTTACTCACCAATAACGAGAATACATTGCCGACCCATCATCCTAAAATAAAAATTGCAAAAATTGAAGAATTCAACGATAAGGAACTCTGCCTGAAAATCGAAAAATTATTGCTTAATTTATATTCTTTGTCAAAACATGAAATAATTCAGTATCTTGAAAATCTGGTTCCTGAATTTAAAAGCAACAATGTATCTTATAACAAAGTAAAGAAAACCATTGAAACCAGCGGTGTACCTAATGATTAAATCAGATAAAATAAATCAAACTGACATGGCAAATTTTAAAGACAAAGTATTACTCATTACCGGCGGAACAGGTTCATTCGGCAACGCTGTTTTGCGCAGGTTTTTAAATACTGATATTGGTGAAATAAGGATATTCAGCCGTGATGAAAAAAAACAGGATGATATGCGGCAGTTTTACAAAAATCCGAAAATAAAATATTTTATTGGTGATGTTCGCAACCGTCAGAGTATTGATAATGCCATGCCCGGAGTAGATTACATATTCCATGCAGCTGCTTTAAAACAGGTACCTTCATGCGAATTTTTCCCGGCAGAGGCAGTAAGAACAAACGTGCTTGGATGTGAAAATGTGCTCGACTCAGCTATGAGGTATTCTGTAAAAAAAGTAATTGTTTTAAGTACCGACAAAGCTGTTTATCCGATAAATGCGATGGGTATGTCTAAAGCATTGAGCGAAAAAGTAATGGTGGCAAAGTCAAGGGCATTAAATGGAACCGGATGTGTTTTTTGCGGAACAAGGTACGGAAATGTGATGGCCTCAAGAGGTTCTGTTATTCCCTTATTTGTAAACCAGATCAAAAACCGCCAGCCTATTACCATAACTGACCCTAATATGACCCGTTTTATGATGACCCTCGAAGATGCGGTTGAATTGGTTCTCTTTGCTTTTTTACATGGCAACAATGGTGATATTTTTGTTCAGAAGTCTCCGGCCACAACTATTGCCGTGCTGGCAAAGGCCCTTAAAGAACTTTACCGGGTTGATAACGAAATAAAAATAATAGGGACCCGTCACGGAGAAAAACTTTATGAAACACTTGTAAACAGAGAAGAAATGGTTAAAGCTATTGACGAAGGAAACTATTACCGGATTCCGGCAGACACACGCGACCTGAACTATAACAAGTTTTTCACTGAAGGAGAATCAAAAGTAAGTCTTGCTGAAGAATATAATTCGCACAATACGTTCAGACTCAATGTGGAAGAAACAAAACAACTATTGCTTAAACTCAGGTTTATCCGTGAAGATGTTCTGAATGAAAAATCCGAACCGGTTTTTGAACCATAAAAACAAGTTAGAAATGTTATCTTCGCCTCATTAATCATAACTAATTTTTTCATGTATTTTGCTTTTTACGTTGTTGCATTATGCGCCTATCTGTTATTATCAGCATATTTGTTTATTCGTGGTTGGCAGGCACTGCCGGAGTCAACTATTTTTCGGGTTTTATATTCCGTAATATTCCTTTTTTTTACTTCCTCACTTTTAATAGGT
>CAZBCB010000386.1:0-3266 GCA_964489905.1 uncultured Bacteroidales bacterium | reverse complement strand
TCTGTTCTTCGGACGCAATCGCCATTGGCGCCATGAAAGCCATTAAGGAAAGGATTGGCGAGATTGATAATCAGAAATAAAAAAATGCCAAATGATTTGTTCATGAAAAGTATGTGAAAAATTTAACATTAATTTAATGTACTGTAAAGATGGGGGTAAAGTTTCAAATTTTACATGAAAACAGCAAAAATGATAACAAAAATCATCTTTTTGCAAAGTTTTCGTTGGCCAAAGTCAACAACCATTATGTAAAAAAATCATCAAAGTAATGAACTCCAATCCCCTCATAATGCTTTTGGCAATTGCCTCTGATTTCTTTATTGAAGCAATTGCCAAAATGAAGATTTTTTTAAAGGTATTGTATTTATCGCTTGTTTATTATATGAAAACCAGCTATTACAAGCAAAAAGATTAACGCTACGACAACCACCCTTAGTTGTTCAATTGTTTTTCTGTATTTGGTAAGTAAAAAGGCATCAAAATTATGGTCAGGAAATGCTTTAAAATTAAAATTTCTGTGATGCCATTTTCCAAGAATAGTCCCTTTACGAAGCAACACAATACCAGGATTTGCCCTTATAATTGTTTTTAGCGTAATTCCATCAGCTGTGTATATTTCATAGGGCGGATTAATTTTGTTTTTGAAGTCTGTTATTTCTTCTTTTGTTGATGATGTAATAAGATGGAAACAAAAACCCGCTTTTTGTCCTTCTTCAGCTATCTTATTTATCTTTTGAAAAGCTCTATGATTTGTTTTCTTCAGGTCATAGGCAATAATCAGAAAAGAATATGCCGTATCACTCAATATATTCTCGGTTATATCCTGTCCATAGCCAGAACTTATAACAAAATCATGAATAGGAGGCTCATATCCTTTCTTTATCAGAACTTGTTTCGTTTCAACCCATTTCCATGTTGAATCCTGCCATGGATAATTATCAATATGAAATTCCTTTAACATTCCGTCTTTCTCATAAACCAGTATGGTTTCATATTCATTTACCGGCATCCCTTCAGGAACAATCATTTTATCAGGTATAAATGTACCGGTTGAATAGGGACGGAAATCCATCAGCGGAAGATTACGATAACAATAGACAGACAAAAAGACACCTGTAAGAATAAAAATACCAACCAGACTCCACTCTGTTGACGCTGAATAAGCTGATTTAAACTGATTGCGCTGGATAAAGATAATAATAGTTGGGATCATCAAAATAATATTTTTCCAGAATGTCTGCCAGTTAGTTAATATAATAGCATCGCCAAAGCAACCGCAGTCAGACACCGGATTAAATATAGCCAGTATAAAGGTAAGCACTGTAAAGTAACTCATAAGAAGCATCAGTAACCATGCTGTAATTTTCATACGAACTGAAAATAACAGATTAAGCCCGATTAACAATTCAAGCGTACTGAATGCAACAGCAATAACGAATGCCAGGTTATTAAAAAAACCTACATGAAAAGCGGTGAAATAATCCTGAATCTTATAGGTATATCCCCACGGATCAATAGCTTTGACAAAGCCACTGAAAATAAAAACAAGTCCGGTAAACCATCTGCAGAATGTTCTTATTGCTTTCATATCGTTTGTTTTTTTACAAGTTCAATAAATTCCTTATTTCATCAAATATTTCCTCAGGAGGTTTTATATTCCCACTGCTATTGCTGCAGTTAATTAATTTAAAATCATCGTTTTCACTAACCTGCCATAGATACATTTCTCTTACTTTTTGCTGAAAATATAGGTCATCTTCATGAATATCCCTTTTTCCGTTGAGGTAATCCCGGTCATTGCCTTTGCGCACTGATAAAAGGTTTTGACTGGTAAAACTAAACGGCACATCGAGGAAAAGGTTCAGGTCGGGACGTGGTATTTTGTAATAAGCATATTCAAGGTGAAGAATCCAGTCCTTAAGCATTTTACGTTGAGCAACATCTTCAACTTTTGCACACTGAAAGGCAATATTTGAATATACATAACGGTCGAGGATTACAAGGTTACCGTCGTGTATCCATTGATTAATCATGGGGGCGGCATCATAACGGTCTCCGGCATATAACAATGCCACAAGGTAGGGATTAACAGCCGAAACCGCCCCAAAATCCCCCCTCAGGAAACGGTTAATCAGTTCACCAAAAATTGGTGCATCGTTACGAGGAAAATGAAGGTATTTGTATGGTTTTTTTTCTTTTTCAAGATGATTAATCAGATACTTCATCTGTGTTGACTTTCCTGAGCCATCAATGCCTTCAATAACTATAAATTTCATATTTTTCTTTTTACTACTTTTAAGCTCAAATTATCAGGAAATGGATTTTAAAGATACATTTTTTTCAAAAAAAACAACGCTTAATTGCAGGGGAAGGCTTCTTGACCTTTCAACACCCCTGATTATGGGTATTCTTAATATTACTCCTGATTCATTTTATGATGGTGGTCGTTATGCTGATGAAGAACAGATTGCCCGAAGGGTTGACCAGCTTATTTCAGAAGGTGCCGATATTATTGATGTCGGTGGCTACTCATCACGGCCGGGAGCTTCAGATGTCACTGCTGCGGAAGAGATGAAGCGCATTTCAAAAGCGCTGAAATATATACGGAAACAATACCCTGAGGCTATAATATCTGTGGACACGTTCAGAAGTGAAATTGCAAAAAATGTTATTGAAGAATATCAGGCAGATATAATAAATGACATAACCGCAGGCCTTGCAGATCCTTTAATGCTTAAAACCGTTGCTGCTCATAAAGTCCCTTACATCATGATGCACATGAAAGGAACACCGGCAACCATGCAGGTTAATCCCGAATATGATGATCTGCTGAATGAAATAATAGGTTTTTTCAATGAACGTATTTCCGAAGCAATGGCTTCAGGAATTAATGATATTATTATTGATCCCGGATTCGGATTCGGCAAAACCATTGAACACAATTACCAGTTACTACGAAATCTTAAGGTTTTTTCTGTTTTTCAGTTACCAGTTATGGTAGGTATTTCAAGAAAATCAATGATATATAAATATCTTGGTAATTCTCCTGAAGAATCACTCAACGGCACAACCGTATTGAACACCATTGCCTTGCTCAACGGCGCCAATCTGCTCAGGGTGCATGATGTTAAAGAAGCCAGGGAAACCATAGAGCTTTATAAAGCCTGTTTTCTGATGGGAAAAGAATAATAGCTTATTTGTCCGAAGTACGATGAAACAAAAATTCATCATACTTGTGATAAAAAGATTGTTTTTGCACAGACAGA
>CAZBCB010000385.1:0-3266 GCA_964489905.1 uncultured Bacteroidales bacterium | reverse complement strand
TTTATGGTCATGCTAAAAAAACAAAACCCTGCATATCTGCTGCAGGGTAAATCATCGGTTATTCAGAAACATCTTTAAGATAGCATGGCTATCAGGTAAATATTATCTGCGTGTTATCGCCGCCACACATGCCATAAAATTCGCCCACGGTTAATATTCCGCTGACTCCTTCCCATAAATCTTCTTTTTTTAGTTTAAACATATCCATGGCCAGTTTGCAGGCATATATTTCTCCTCCGCCTGCTGTAATCATTTCAAGAAACTCATCAACCGGCGGTATGTCAAGTTTTTCCATCTGATTTTTCATCATGGCTGACACTCCGGCTTCAATGCCCGGAAGCATGCCAAGCAGGGTAGGGAACGGAATTCCTCCGGGCATACGTAGGGCAGGGTTGCCAACCGTTGCCGTGTGCAGATTTTTCATCTGCTTTTTGGTAATGGCATCAAGTCCGAAAAATGTAAAAAATACTTTGGCTTCAATGCCTTCCATTACAGCTCCGTTTGCCAGCACAAGTGTGGCATACACATCTTCAATTGTCCCCTTTGCACAAATTATGCATACTTTTTTCAGGGGTTTTTCATCTGTTTTACTCATGATTATTCTTGTTTTATAATTTAAACACAGCTTGCAGGTTTTGGAATTCCGGCAAGTTTTGATGATATTTTCAGTGGTCCGCCCGGAAATAGCTGATACAAACCTTTTATGTCTACAATACCTGAATTTCCGACTCTGCGGATGGTTAATGCTTCACCTGCAAGATAGCGCTCACGCAGAAAATTAATCACCTCATAGTGCTTTTCAGTAAGTTCAATACCATATTCTTTGGCCATTTCTGCAGCCATATCCTTGGTCCATTGTGAAGGATCAGTAAAATATCCCTCATCGTTTACCTGTACAGTTTTTCCTGCTATTACTTTTTCTGCCATAATTCAATATTTATTAGTTGTTGTTATTATTTTTACTTATTTGTGTATAGGTTTTAATAAGTGTGATTACAAATCCGAATAATTTTTTCATTTCAGGGCTATTCATTTCGCGAATCAACCTGAATATTGAAGATGAAGGCATATGCTGAGACTGAACCTTAATATAGGTATTTGTTACATCTGTTATGGTTTTTAAAACAGCCGGATGACCTGCCGATTTCAATGTATCAAGCAGAAGAGGGATATTATCAGCCATTTTAATTAAGTCGTCTGGTGTATAATGTGTAATTATCTTATCTATAACCTTTCCCATAGCGGCAAAAAATTCGAAATAGCCTTTGCGTTCAATTTCATCGAGTTTCTTTGCGAAGTCGATGATCATCTCCTTGACCAGAGGGGCAGCATCACGCGCAAAGTCAATAGTGCTCTCAAAAGCATCAAATGCCATACTGATGTTTTTCAGATTTTTTAATATTCTGATAAACAGGATTTTCAATTCTTCCGGATCAATTTCAACATTATGTTTCTCAAGCAAATCCACTGACGACCGGTAAGCATCTTTTCCGATGATAGATAAATCAGCCACCAGGTCTTCAACGGCATCAGATCGTTGCCGCTGACTTAGAGCACATTCCATCACCATATCAAGCTTCCGGTTAATTTCATCCAGTTGTGCCTGTATGTTATCTGTATTCATTTTTTATTGTTTTTTAACCATTTAATATTTTAAACTTCCACCCGTTTTTTCCCTGCCATCGTCATTTCAGCCTCAATAGGCAAGGCACGACCCCTTAGCAAAATATGCCAGTAAATCCACCGGAACATTATTTTTCCGTAATGGTTAATTTTTGTATTCTTTAATAATCCGAAAGGTCCTATGCCGGGCAAAGGGAATGTTCCTGGCAAAGGCTCAGTATCATAATTAAAATCTATAAGTGCACCTTTTCCGTACCCTGTTTCGATATAGCAATTTGAATGTCCGTCAAAACTTGCAGTCATTGGCCTTCCTTCTATGGCACTCATGATGTTTTCAAAAAGAATTTCTGCTGAAAAATGTGCAACTGATCCGGCTTTTGATGTCGGAATATCAGCAGCATCGCCAATTACAAAAATATTTTCAAAATTTCGGGCACGTAATGTGTGTTTATCCGTGGGCACGTAATTCAGGTCATCACCAATTCCGCTTCGTGCAATCATTTCATCGCCCTTATTCAACGGAACGATAGTCAGCAAATCGAATGGCGCCTCTCTCTCATCATATGAAACAAGTATCTTTTTTTCATTATCTATGCGTTCAATATAAAAATCGGGTATAACCTGAATATTTTTTTCTCTAAGCAATTCACTCAGCATTTTTGTAGCTACCGGTTTGGTAAAGGCACCGGGTAAAGGGGTTACCAAACTGATTTCCACATTATTACGAATACCTTTTCGTGTAAAAAAATTTTCGGCTAAACACACAAATTCTATCGGTGCCACTGGGCATTTAAAGGGCATATCAACAATTGCCATTACCATCTTCCCACCCTGCCATGTTTTTAGAAATCTTTGCAGAGCTAAGGCACCATCTAAAGTATAAAAATCAAAAATTTCTTTTTGCCATAATTTGTCTTTCAGACCGGGGGTTTCGTCAGGTCTGATGTCTGTGCCTGTTGCAATAATCAGGTAATCATAGTTAAGTTTTTTGCCATTACTCAACAATACATGGTTTTCATCAGGAATGATTCTGTCAATGGCCGAATAATGAACATCAACTCCAGGCGGGAAAAAATCACTTTTTGGCTTAATAACATCATTTTTGTTATATATTTCAAAGGGAATAAACAAAAAACCAGGCTGATAATAATGATTATTGTTTTTGTCAACAACCGTAACAGACCATTCCTCCCTGTCAAGCGCCTTGCGGAGTTTATTGGCCATTATTGTACCGGCAGTCCCTCCACCCAATATTACTATTTTCTTCATTTTAATTATCTTTAAGAATTTAATTATATTCACCCTGTAATGATACGGTGATAATGTCAAAACCTTCATTAAAAGGCATATGATGATTATCACTTTATGATATATATCATACTCTTGTTAATTTGAATTGCATAATATAACTATGATAAATAATTGTGACTGTGAAGGATGTGAGCTGCGATCGCTCTTTTTTAATAATGTAAGCGCAACGGAGTTGATATCGTTATGTACAATAAAGATTGAAAAGACTTTCATTAAGGGTGAACTGATTATTGAAGAAGGTTCAGAGATTGAGGATTTTATCTATCTTAAAAGCGGACTTGTAAAACTCTACAGAATATCGGATGATGAGGAACAAATCATTACAATAGCAA
>CAZBCB010000384.1:0-3284 GCA_964489905.1 uncultured Bacteroidales bacterium | reverse complement strand
TAAATGCTATGCTCATCATCAGCATTTATTTTCAGAAAATAAAATCCTGAAGGTATATTTTCAAGGTTGAGGCTTTTTATACCCTGCGTATCATTATATGTCTGCCTTAGTAAGAGATGGTTACTAATACTGAAAATTTCAACCATAACATGATCATAATGCCTTGAAAAATCGATTAATATGTTATCTCTGAATGGATTAGGATAAACCGAAGGTATTCCTGTAATGGAGTTTACTTCAATAATTTCGGAGGGACTTACAGCAAAGCATTCAGATGTAACAGAGCAACCATTTTTACTGATAATTACTGCATAACTGCCATAAGAATCAGCTCTAAAAGATTGAAAAGTCTGGCCAGGTATTATTGAAAGATTGTCATTACAATCAATCCATTGATAAGAAGCATCAGCGCAAATGGCTGTTAGTTCGGAACCATTTTGAATAACTGAAGGATCAATTTTGATTACCTCAATATGGGTCACGATGATACTATCGAATCCCTGACTGGAAATAAAGTTACTGTAATGCTCCATGGAAGCCTGGATATTTTCAGTAATTGTTCCGTCAGGAAATATATAATCTGATCCAGAACAAAGGTTTATATTTTCTACCAGGAAATATTGTAATTTTACTTTAATCCTGGTTAAAATAATACTGTCGCAACCATTGGCCGAAAGTAAATAACTTGTATGTTCGGTATCCTTGGTTAAGGTATCAGATATGGTTCCGTCAGGGTATTTATAAACAGAACCAGTATTGAGGCTTACGTTTTCAGTGATAAAATATTTCGGTTTAATTTTTATGATGGTATTAACAATACTGTCACAACCTGTAACCGATGTCAAATAACTCGTGTGCATGATATCTTCTTTTAACGTGTCTGACAAGGTACCATCCGGGAAAACAAATACATCTCCGCTGCATAAATTCAATGATTCAGTTATGTTATAGTCAGGATATAACAACACATTTGTCTGAATAATGCTGTCACACCCCATGATTGTCTTTAAATTACTGTTATGTACAACCGGTGTCTGAATATTTGTCTGAGTTACGCCATCAGGAAAAGTAACACTTAGACCTTTACAAATAAATATGGTATCCTTTAGCAGATAGGAAGGTTTAACACTTACCTTCACAGGAATCCTGTTGTTGCCGGGGCACTCGCTGTATGTTGCCACATAAACAACAGTATCATTATATAACACACCCGTTTTATAAACATAGCCGGTGGCTAATGGAACAATATCATTTAATGTTTTAAACCATTGTATAATTTCACTTTTAGTATTGGTCGGAGGAGCAGCATATAAAGTAGCGCCCGAGCCACTGCATGCTGTTACATCTTTGGTAACCGGGTTAGCAGGTGCTGTCTGGCTCAAAATAGTTGCAACAAAATTACAACTATTATTCCTAAGGTCTTTATCAATTGCCGATGATGCAAGTATAGCTGCATACATGGTTACGGCTGTGTTGCTGATTCCTGCTTTAACATAACCTCTTAAAGTCAGTGTTACAGTCTCACCAGGATTAATTTGCGGTATATTCCAGTAACCTGATTTGCTGTTATATATTCCTTTTGCAGCACTATTATTTTCAAGTATAAAATAGGCAGGGAAAGCTGCAGAAGAAACAACATTGTATGCAGTATCAGGACCTGCATTAAAAATGTTTATTTTGCATACTATGTTACTTAACGAACAAAGAGAACTTGCTGATGATTCAATATTTACTGACAGGTCAGCGAATTTTTCCGGTAGGTGGCCAAAAACCATTACACGGTGCATGCCTGCACCTGCGACGAATAATCTGCCATAAAGGTCGCCTGCAATACCATAGGCTAAGCTCATGTTTTTATTTTCAGGATTTCCTGACGGATAAAAAGCGGTACCAGTAAAAAAATCAGCCTGTCCGAGTACGGCATCGGCATGTGCCCCATTGACGGTTGGTATTTTATTGAAAAAGAGAACCCTGTTGTTCCGGGTATCTGCAATGGCTAATTGATTATTAGGTAATGCCCTGGCTTCGGCAGGAAAGTTTAGTGTAGAATCTGATGTTCCCGGGTCAGCATGACTAAAAGCGTCTTTGCCTATTATCAAAACAGCAGCTTCATAACTTGATACCGGCACCGAATCAAAAACAGAAACGTGATGGGAAGCAGTTGATGTAACCAGCAATCTACCCTCGGGTGTAATACTCAGTCCAAGCGGTTTGTTAAGTTGTTTTGCACTAACCCCGGATAAACTGGTTCTGAAACCCGGTTGTCCTATAACATTATCAGCAGGAGTAGCATTGGCAACCGGAATGCTGTTCCATATAAGTACCCTGTTATTATTATAGTCAGATACCAGAAGTTTGCCTTGAGGGGTAACCAGAACACCTGCAGGATAATTCATTAAAACTTCACTTGTCCCGGGATCAGTCGAGAAAAAATCCTTCTGGCCTAAAACGACATCAGCAGCCTGGCCATTTTTTAGCGGTACAGAATTCCAGATTAGTACCCTGTTTTGCGCTCCGCAGGCAGCAATCAGTTTATTGCCGTCGGGACTCCACGCAACACCATCAAAACCTGCAGCATACGATTCTGTTGGACCGTTATTAATTTCGTTAAATCCGGGATTCCCAACTTCAACATCAGCAGGTTGTCCGTCTTTTTCAGGAATATTATACCATATCTTTATGCAGCCACTTTTTCTTTCTGCCACCGCAAGCATGCCTTTCGGACTTATCGCCATACTTACAGGCTCAATAGTAATAACATCACTAATATCTGTCAGAATTGATTTAAAATCAGGCTGACCAATAACCAGCTCTGCTTCCTGAAAATTAGTAAAATCCGGCTGACTTTGGAGGTTTGAAGCCAGTGAAATTATTGCAACTATTCCCACATACCTTTTCATTGCCATAAGATTTTAGGAGCGGGTTATTTATGAAATATTTTTTTAGGTCAACTTAACATAGAATACCTATATTCTTATATATATACATTGGTTTTGGTCTGAAAGTTCAGAATATTACAGGAGGTAAATTACAAATAATGAGCACTTTATAATATTTTTGCTATAATCAATAATTTAATTTCCAGATTATCAACAAAAAAACAGGATAGCATCAGGATAACGTCAGTAAACAATTTTGACGAAAAGCTATTTTCAGGTGACAAAAATACTTTTCTAATTTATTGGTGTATTTCTATATCAGGGAAACAAATAATTCAGCAATCGTTTCTATTATCCCAAGTAATATGAATTTACAAATTCATCCAGGCTTATAAAAATAGAAAG
>CAZBCB010000383.1:0-3301 GCA_964489905.1 uncultured Bacteroidales bacterium | reverse complement strand
AAACAATTTTATTTGTTGTTTTCTTGCTGTTTATTTTCATTTTTTATAAAAATTCACAGATTTTTATTAACTTACTTTTGAATCTACTTAGTTGAAATTATATTCTGAATATGAATCTCCGCGAATCCAACAAACCTGAGGCTGAACAACTTAACTTAGAAGAGTTACTGCAATCCATCCCTATGGGCATGCATTTTTATTTACTGAAAAATGATCTGTTGATTTTTAACGGGGCAAATCGTTCAGCCGATAAAATATTGAAAATCAGCCATAAAGAATTAATAGGAAAAACCATTGAAGAAGCCTTCCCTGCCCTGGCAGAAACTGAAATTCCTGAACAGTACAAAAAAGTTGCCCTAACCGGCAAATCATGGGAAAATGAACAAATATTTTACGATGACAAACGTATATCGGGTGTATTTCAGGTCTTCGCTTTTCAGATCTCCCCGGGGAAAATAGGGGTCATGTTTTGCGATGTCACAGCAAAGAAAAAAGCCGAGGATGATTTACATAAATCATTAGAATCACTTGCCGCTGTCAATAAATCACTTCTCGAAATGCAGGTTGCACTTGAAAATAAAAATTTTGAACTGTCACTGAAAGAACAAACCATCTCAGGTATTTTCAAAATAGCTCCTGTAGGTATAGGGATTATCAAAAATTCTAAATTTGTTGATATTAATAATAAATTTTCAGAAATAACAGGTTATGCTGTTTCTGAGCTTATTAACCAGTCTATTGACTTATTATTTGTTTCAACGGCTGAATACAAGAGGGTTTCGGAGCAGATAAATCTGGATTTTAAAAATTATGGCACTTCTGCTACCGAAACAATATGGCATACAAAAGACGGGCGAAATATAAACATCATGCTTAATTCCTCTCCTGTTGACATTCATAACCTTTCAAAAGGTATCATTTTTATTGCCCTTGATATAACTTCGCAAAAAAATGTTTTATCAGAACTGCAGCAGAAAAACGAAGAATATTTTCAGCTTAATAAGAATTATGCTGAACAGAATGAAGCACTCCAGAAATCAAACAGCCTTCTTGAAGAGTCGAACCGGAAACTGCTTGAAATAACCCGTAAAATTAAGTCTGGTTCCCAGCAACTGCGCATAATTCTTGAAAACTCAAAAGATATTATATACAGCATCAATTATCAGACAGGTGTTTATGAATATATCAGCCCTATTGTTAAAGAAATACTCGGGCTACCGGATACCCACTTCATCAATCAGTCCCCTGATACTTTATATAGTCTTATGCATCCCGAAGATTACACAGCCCTCGGAAAACACTGGTCAGATGTAATAGAGCTGGAAGAAAAAGAGATATTTCTTTTTGAAATATACTACAGGCTTCAAGACACCACCGGCCAATATCACTGGATGAGCGAAAATTATAAGCTGGTGAGGGATGACGAAGGAAAACCCATTTATTTGATTGGTGCAATCCGCGATTATTCCGAAATTAAAAAATCTGAACTTGCGTTAAAGAGCAGCGAAGAAAGGCTGTCTCTTGCACTTGAAGCCACCAATCAGGGATTATGGGATATTAATCTTGAAAACAATACACAATACTTCAGTCCGGTCTGCTTTTTAATGCTCGGTTACGAACCCGGTGATATTCCTTTTACATCTGAAACGTTAAAATCTTTGATGCATCCATCAGAAAAAGAATCGTTAATTCAACAAATGACGGATTTTTTTGAAGGAGATCAGCAAACCCTTGCCGTTGAATTCCGGCTGAAAAGCAAAACCGGTGATTATTTGTGGATTCATTCCCATGGTAAAGTCATCGAGCGCAACAGTAAAGGAAAAGCTATCAGAATTGTCGGAACACACCGCAACGTTACCGAAAATAAATTATTTGAACTGGCATTGAAACAAAAAAACGAAGAATTGCTTGCCGCAGAAGAAGAGCTAAGAGCAGCCAACGATGAGTTGCTTATGGCTAATGAAAAACTCGAGATGCAGCATGAAGAATTACAACAAACCTATGAAAAACTGAAAGAAAGTGACCGGTTAAAGTCGATATTTCTTGCCAATATTTCACATGAAATCCGCACTCCAATGAATGGAATCATCGGGTTTGCCAATCTTCTCAACCAGCCTGACCTGCCCGGGCACAAACGGAACCATTATATCGAAATTATCAACAAAAGCAGCAGCCAGTTATTGCATATCATTGAAGACATTGTTGATATATCAAAAATTGAAGCCAACCAGCTACAGATAACTTTCATGCCATTTGACGTTAACGAAATGATAAACGAACTCCACACCATTTACATAAGAGAGTTATCGGATATGAATAAAAACGAAATCAGAATTATTCCCGTTTACGGAAGCACAGGTAATTTTAAGATTATTTCCGATGGATTACGCATCAGGCAGATAATGAACAATTTAATAAACAATGCCATAAAATTCACCGAAAAAGGATATATAAAATATGGTTATGAAACAGAAGAAAAGCAATTCATAAAATTTTTTGTTGAAGATACCGGCATTGGCATTGATAAAACTATGTTTGACATAATTTTTGAACCTTTCCGCCAGGTTGACGAGGGAGACACCCGTAAGTACGGCGGTGCCGGACTGGGCCTGACCATTGCCCGAGGATTGGTAAAGCTGCTGAATGGCGAAATATGGCTCGAATCAGTTAAAAACCAGGGTACAACCTTTTACTTCAGAATTCCGTATAATATATATAATAACGAAGACGAACCTGAATCCATGCCCGAAAAAGACCTTAATATTGACTGGAGCAACAAGTGCATCCTTATTGTGGAAGATGATAATATGAATTATGAATTTCTTGAAGCCTTATTATCACCCACGACAATTACCATTGATAGAGCAAAAACCGGTATCGAGGCTCTCTCAATGTGCGAACAGAAAACATATGACCTGATTATCATGGACATCAGGTTACCCATACTCGATGGTTTGAAGACAACCAGACAAATGCGCAAGGCAGGAATAAAAATTCCCATAATTGCCCAGACAGCTTATGCCATGATGAACGACAGGGATAAATGCATAGACGCAGGCTGTGATGATTACATTGCAAAACCCGTAAATAAAAATCTGTTATTTAAAATCCTGTCAAAATACTTATAACCCAGCAACTATGATTTACCATTAGAAGCTATCCCAAAAACTTCATGGTAAAATTATCAGAGATTGGTCAGCAGAATACAATAATCCCAAGTACGATGAATTTGTAAATTCATCAAGACTTATAAAAACAGAAAGGGCAATGCAGATTGAATAAAACTTGTTTACAGGAAAAT
>CAZBCB010000382.1:0-3327 GCA_964489905.1 uncultured Bacteroidales bacterium | reverse complement strand
GATTTGATGCCTGCTGATATTCATCCTGCGAACAAGCAATTAAAAAAGCTTTTCCGGTTTTAATATCAGGCACTTCCATCCACCAGCGGTTGGTTATCTGACTTTTAAAAAAAGTCAGTTCATGTTCCATATCTTCGTGTTTGATGATAAAGACTTTATAATCATTGCTTGATGAAGAGGGCGTTTCAATCCTTCGTTGTGAAAAACCTTCAATAAAATACCATATCATCTGTGCTGCAAGGTGGGATGTTTGATTATCTCTGTCTTTTTCAGGATTAACTTCAAAAATTCCAAAACATGATACCTTATCGCTTAAGCCGGCATATCTTGCTAACTGGCAGCCTTCTTCGGCATAAAAACCGTTAGGAGAGGAGAACAGGGTGCCCGGCGCATCAGATTGTCGCACTGAACTGATGTCGAAGCTTACAATATGGGCATCTCTGAGAACAGGTTCGGCAATTGTAATATTATTGCGTAATATTCCCAGACGCATGGATTCAAATCCCATTGCATCGGTTTTTTCTATCATCTGTGAATTAACAAGGTATTGCTGATAACCCATATTTGCATAACGAAAAAGTCTGGGACTTTTCCAGATTGCCTGAAGATAGCCTTCTTCAGAGGAATTATCATTGTTTCCGGCATCAAATCTTGAATCGACAGTAACCAGATTAATACTGTTTTTTATTTGTTCAAATGCCATGAAAATTCCGTAAGTTAAATCTTTTGATCCACCCAGAACAATTGTAATTACCTGATTATTAAGTAATTCAATCAAAACATCTCTGGTGCCGTAGTATGTATCACTTATAGAAGAAGAAGATTTCAGGTTTCCCAGGTCTATTATTTTTATTTTATCCTTTATTTTATACAGGGTGTAAAGTTTTTCCCTGATTTTATCCGGAGCCCTTGCAGTGCCCTTATTTGGTGTTTTGCCTTCTTCAGGAATGCCCATAATAGCTATCTGATAATTACTTATTTCGTCAATTGGCGTACTTGGTGTGTTAATATGTATATTACGGCCAAACATGGCATTGTTGAAAATGACATGTTCTTCGGGTTTATCAAGTGCTACAGGGTCAAAATAATAGTTAAGATCCATTTTCCGGTAATTGTTATTTTTTTTCTTTTTTCCGGGGAATTGCATTATTTACCAATGTAAGGCATTCCT
Source organism: uncultured Bacteroidales bacterium (assembly GCA_964489905.1). GTDB lineage: Bacteria > Bacteroidota > Bacteroidia > Bacteroidales > UBA10428 > UBA5072. The sequence goes on along the minus strand of CAZBCB010000382.1, from coordinate 2,156 downwards.
GGTATGAAAGTGATTTTGGGTCAGTGTTTTTGGGTAATTTAAAATTATTATTTTTATATTTTAAATAAGGCCCCCAACGGCCGTTCAATATCATCATGTCTTTATCCTCGTCAAAAACCTGAATTATTTTATTCTGGTCTCGTTGTCTTTTTTCCTGAATTATTTCAATTGCCCTTTCTGCTTCAATGGTATAAGGGTCATCAATATTTTTGTTCAGCGAATAAAAAACAGCGTTATGCATTATATAGGGTCCAAATCTTCCTATTGACACAATGAGGTCTTTATCTTCAAATTTACCGATTATTCTTGGAAGTTTAAATAATGCCAGTGCTTCTTCAAGTGTTATTGATTCAATATTTTGTCCTTTTCGCAGGGAAGCATATTTAGGTTTTTCTTCGCCTGTGGTTTCACCAATCTGGACAATCGCGCCAAAACGTCCCATTCTCGCAAATACCGGTTTACCACTTTCAGGGTCTGTGCCAAGTTTTCTTTCCCCTTTATTTACGGTTGATTTTTCTAAAGTATGTGTAACTCTTTCATGAAATGGCTTATAGAATTTTCTTATCATTTCATACCAGTTCAGATTTCCGGTTGCAATCTCATCAAATTCTTTTTCAACGGATGCAGTGAAATTATAATCGAGAATGTTTTTAAAGTTTTCAATAAGGAAATCATTAACAATCATTCCGATATTGTCGGGGAAAAGCTTATTTTTTTCAGCACCGGATATTTCGGTTTTTATTTCTTCCTTTATATTATTGTTTTCAAGAGTAAGCGAAATATAATTTCTTTCATTTCCGGGCCGGTCTTGTTTTAAAACATATCCTCGCTGCTGAATGGTTGAAATAATCGGAGCATAAGTTGAAGGTCTGCCGATACCTAATTCTTCAAGCTTTTTAACCAGACTCGCCTCGGTATATCTTGGCGGATAATGCGTAAAGCGTTCTGTTGCATTTATTGAATTATATTTCAGGTTTATACCTTTTTCAACAGGAGGCAGTAAACCTGATTTGCTTTCATCCTGCTCATCATCGGTTGATTCAAAATACACTTTCAGGAAACCGTCAAATTTTAAGACTTCACCTTCGGCAATGAATTTTTCTCCTGAATCTGAAATGCCTATGGTAATTGTTGTTTTTTCTAACTGTGCGTCACTCATCTGTGAGGCAATAGTACGTTTCCAGATAAGTTCGTATAACTTCTTTTCAGTAGCGCTTCCTGTTATTGTGCTTTTTTCGAGTTGGGTAGGTCTGATGGCTTCATGTGCTTCCTGAGCGCCTTTGCTTTTGGTTTTGTAGTTTTTTGTATTAACATAATTTTCTCCAAATTCTTTACGAATAACATCGGCTGCAGCGTTAATAGCTGTATTTGAAAGGTTGACGCTGTCGGTACGCATGTATGTAATTTTCCCTTCTTCATATAAACGTTGGGCTACGGCCATGGTCTGAGCCACTGAAAATCCCAGTTTCCGACTTGCTTCCTGCTGCAGTGTTGAGGTAGTAAAAGGGGGAGATGGTGATTTGCGTGCAGGTTTTTTAATAATATCTTCTACTGTAAAACTGGCGTTTTTACATTTAGACAAAAAGGCAAGTGCTTTGTTTTTATCAGGAAATTTTTCATTTAATTCAGCTTTTATCTGGTATTTTTCACCTTTTTTATCTGTGAATTCAAATGTACCAGATATCTTGAAGGAAGAAGTACTTTTGAAATTGATTATTTCCCTCTCCCGTTCAACAATTAATCTTACGGCAACAGATTGCACTCTTCCGGCTGAAAGTGAAGGTTTAATCTTTTTCCACAAAACCGGTGATAATTCATATCCTACAAGTCTGTCGAGAACACGCCTGGCTTGCTGTGCATTTACCAGATTCTGATCTATTTCTCTGGGATTCTTAATAGCTTCCTTGATGGCATCTTTTGTAATTTCGTGAAATACAATGCGTTTGTAATTTTTCGATGTAAGCTTCAGTACTTCAGCAAGATGCCATGCAATGGCTTCTCCTTCACGATCTTCATCAGAAGCAAGCCATACAATTTCTGATTTTTTAACAAGCTCTTTTAATTCATTAACCACTTTCTTTTTTTCAGGCGGAATAATATATTGCGGAGTAAAATTATTTTCAATATCAATACTGATTTCGTTTTTTGAAAGGTCG
>CAZBCB010000381.1:0-3333 GCA_964489905.1 uncultured Bacteroidales bacterium | reverse complement strand
GAAAATATATAATAATTAATTGATTATCAATTATTTAATAAATAATAAAGAAATAAATGGCCGTAAAAATTTGACATAAGGAGAAATTTTTTTGACAAAAGAAAGGTATTAACGGCAAATTATGGATTGTTTTTGCCAGTTAGTTTATATTTCAGCTTTTTATGTTTAAGAATTTCTGCGTCGAGATAAAAAATGACTTCTTCGGCGACATTTTTCAGAACATCCCCTACCCTTTCAAGTTTACCGATAATTCTGAAAAGCCACAAAGCCTGAATAATTTTATCCGAATGATCTTTCAGATAATCGCTCAAGAAAACCAGTGATTTCTTATTGATTTTATCAATACTTTTATCAAGTTTGAATACTAACCTTGCTTCGTCAGCATTGCGCGTTGCAAAGGCAGTAATAACTTTCTCCATCATTTCATCAACTATTTCAAATGCCTCATTCAGATGAAGCGATTCAATAAGCTCATTATCAAAAGGGTTCTCATTGTCTCTCACAATTTTAGCTATTTTATCAGCGTGATCGCCGATTCTTTCAATATTGCCATTTGTAATTAATGCAGCCATTATAAATCTGAGGTCCGTGGCTACCGGCTGATGTAAGGCAAGCAGGTTCTCACATTCCTTTTCAATAGTAATTTCAAAGCCGTTTACACGGGACTCATTACGAATGACCTCTTCTGCAGCTTCCTGATTATGATTAATCAGAGCCATTTTGGCCATATTAATTTGTTTCCTGACAAGTTCAAACATTTCAAGGATGATACTTTTCAGGTAATCGAGTTCGAGTTCAATCTGAATAGGCATAATTATAGTAAAATCAGTTAAAATTAATAAAAGAACAATTAAAAGAATTATCCGAATCTTCCAGTAATATAACGTTCGGTTCTTTCATTCTTCGGGTTAGTAAATATTTCTGTTGTTTTCCCCACTTCAATAAGTTCGCCAAGGTAAAAAAATGCAGTAGTTTCACTTATGCGGCTTGCCTGTTGCATATTATGAGTAACAATAATAATGGTATATTTTTGCTTAAGCTGAAGAATAAGTTCTTCAATACGGCTGGTTGATATGGGGTCAAGTGCCGAAGTTGGTTCGTCCATCAGGATAATTTCAGGTTCAACAGCAAGAGTCCGTGCAATACAGACACGTTGCTGCTGGCCGCCTGATAAAGCAAGAGCATTTTTTTTAAGGTTATCTTTTACTTCATTCCATAGGCCAACCTGTTGAATTGCCTTGATAACACGCTCCTGAATAAGGTGTTTATCTTTAATTCCCTGAATCCGAAGCCCATAAGCCACATTTTCAAAAATTGACTTAGGAAAAGGATTGGGTTTCTGAAATACCATGCCTACTTCTTTACGCAACTGTTCAATTTCAATCTTTTCCTTATAAATATCAATACCATTTATAAGCACTTTACCTCTGACCATGTGCGAAGGAATGTAATCATTCATCCGGTTAAGCAATTTAAGGAAAGTGGTTTTACCGCATCCCGAAGGGCCGATAAGGGCAGTAACCGAATTTTTTTGTATTGAAAGATTAATGTCCTTAAGAGCGTGAAATTCGCCATAAAAAACATTAACCTCTTTAGTTTCAACAATGGATGATGATGATGCAACATGCAAATGAGTTGGTTCCACAGTATAAAGACCAGGTTGTTTTTGAATTTGTATTATTTCTTTTTCAGCACTAATCATAATATTACATTTTCATTTTACGTTGCCACCGGTTTCTCAGGTACATAGCTATGCCGTTAAGCAGAAATGTGATTATTAATAATATAATAATTGCAGCGGCAGCATTTTGAATAAATCCTTTTTGCGGGCGTGAAATCCAGTTAAAAATCTGAATTGGCAATACGGAGAAAATATCCATGGGTGATTTGGGCGCAAAAGGCACGTAGGCCAGTGCACCAACAACAATCAGCGGTGCGGCTTCACCAATAGCCCGTGAAAGGGCCAGAATAACTCCCGTAAGAATTCCTCCAAATGATGCCGGAAGTACCTGGTACCAGATGGTTTGCCATTTTGTGGCCCCCATGGCATAAGAAGCATCACGAAGCCCCTGAGGAACTGCCTTGATGGCTTCACGAGTAGATACAATGATTATAGGTAAAATCAATAATGCCAGAGTAAGGCTGCCGGCGAGGATACTATTTCCAAATCTGAAAATCCTGACAAAAATTTCAAGGCCTAATAAGCCATAAATAATAGAAGGCACACCGGCCAGATTGGCAATATTTATTTCAAGCAGTTTTGAAAAACGGTTCTTTCTGCCATATTCCTCAAGATAAATTCCTGATGCCACACCTAAGGGAAATGCAATAACTGCAGTAAGAACAAAAACCCATATAGTTCCCATCATGGCAGTATAGATGCCCGCATTTTCAGGTATCCTCGATGGCAGGCTGGTAAGAAAACTAATACTCAATCTGGGTAATCCATCAATCAGAATATCAATAATAAAAACTGCCAGAGCAATAAGACCAATAAAAACACTGATCCATCCCCAGATATTGAATAACCTATCTTTTACTCTGTTTGTATATGAATTATTCATATTTTTCCTGAAATTTCTTTTTAAACCAGAAACTTATATTGTTCAGAATCAGTGTAAAAACAAATAAAGTAATACCTGCAGCAAAAATTGTTCTGTATTCGAGTGAACCATGCGGAACATCACCCAGACTAACCTGAACGATATACGCAGTAATAGTTTCCACAGGTACGAGCGGATTCAGCGTTAGTCGCGGTTGTTGACCGGCTGCTATGGCAACTATCATGGTTTCGCCAACAGCCCTCGAAATGGCAAGGATTACTGAAACAATTATCCCTGATGATGCAGCCGGCACCATAACTTTAAGTGATGTTTGCAAGCGTGTGGCTCCCATTCCGTATGATGCTTCACGAAGTGATGAAGGCACGGCAAGCAAAGCGTCCTGACTTAGTGATGATATGTAAGGTATAATCATAATGCCCATGACAAGTCCTGCTGACAACGAATTAAAGCTTGACATGCCGGGAATTATTTTCTGAAGAAACGGAGTCACAACAATTAAGGCAAAAAAACCATATATAACCGTTGGAACAGCAGCCAATAATTCGAGTACGGGTTTGATTAACTCCCGGAAACGAACTGAGGCATATTCACTTAAAAAAATAGCTATGCTAAGACCCACAGGAAGGGCAACAGCAATAGCGATAAAAGAAGTTAATACTGTCCCCGATAATAATGGCAAAATACCAAAGTGTTTCTGTGAAAATATTTCCTTCCATTCGTTGACGGTCAAAAAATAGATAAAAGAGAATTCCCAAAAAAAAGCTCGACA
>CAZBCB010000380.1:0-3345 GCA_964489905.1 uncultured Bacteroidales bacterium | reverse complement strand
CTTTAGAACTTTTTAATGCAACTGATTTAAGAGATTTTTTTGCCAAAATTGGAGAAAATGCAAAAAAATTTATCCGGGAAAAAATGGATGGTCATAAATTAACCAATGAACTGCTGAATTTTTATCAAACAATTGTTTAATGGCACTTAAAACACTGTTCTGGATTTTTACAGGCATTATATTATATACATACCTGGGCTACACCATTATTCTGGCATGTATAGCCTTTGTTAAAAATCAGCGAAAATCAGCATCACCTGAGAATAAGGAATTCGAACCAGATGTTTCAATTCTGATACCGGCATATAATGAAGCAGACAGTATTGTGGCAAAAATGGAAAATACGCTGGCACTTGGTTACCCCAAAGAAAAACTCAGGATTGTCTGGATAACTGATGGTTCTGATGATGAATCACTTAATTTACTTAAACGGTATGATTCCATCAGTGTTTTTCATGAACCTCATCGAAGGGGGAAAATACATGCCATGAACAGGGGCATGCAATTTATCAACACACCAATTGTTGTTTTTACAGATGCCAATACAATGCTTAATAAAAATGCCATTCGTGCAATTGTTAAACATTTTGCTGATTCTTCGGTTGGTTGTGTGGCGGGTGAAAAACGAATTAAATCAAACGCAACCGAAAAAGCAGTAGAGGCAGGTGAAGGATTATACTGGCAATATGAATCGCTGGTTAAAAAACTTGAGTCAGACAGTGGTTCGGCCGTATGTGCTGCCGGAGAACTTTTTGCCCTAAGGACAGATTTATATGAAAATGTTGATGAAGATACTATTCTGGATGATTTTGTTATTTCATTAAAAATTGCATCAAAAGGTTATAAAATTAAATATGCACCTGATGCTCATGGCACCGAAACGGCATCAGTTTCAGTTAAGGAAGAACTTAAACGTAAAATACGGATAGCCTGCGGAGGCTGGCAAACCTTGTTTAAAATGCCCCATTTGCTCAATGTTTTCAGGTATGGATTTCTTTCTTTAAAATATCTTTCCCATAAGGTTCTCAGATGGACCATTGTTCCGGTTTCATTTTTTATTATTTTTATTTTAAACCTTGTAATTATCCTGTCTGCACCATTATTTACAAATATATTCTGGTATCTTTTTGTTTTTCAGTTATTGTTTTATCTGGCTGTGGCAGTAGGATCCATGTTTCATAATATCCGGATCAGAGCAAGGTTTCTGTTTGTTCCTTATTATATATTTATTATGAATTATGCAGTGATTTCAGGCATGCTCCGGTATTTCTCAGGCCGTTATTCGGTAAACTGGGAAAAAGCAAAACGAAGCTGATATGAAATATTCTTAAAACTAGTATTACCTTTGCAGACATTATTAAGATCAAAATATTTATTTTTCAGATAATATGCCCGGCAGAATTAGAAACAATACACTTTTTGAACTGAATACCATCCCTGAAGCCATTGAAGACATAAAGAACGGCAGGATTATTATTGTGGTGGATGATGAAGACAGGGAAAACGAAGGCGATTTTATCTGTGCAGCCGAACTGGTAACGCCTGAAATTGTGAATTTCATGGCTAAACATGGAAGAGGGCTGATATGTGTCGGACTGCCTGAAGAAAGATGCCAGGAGCTTGACCTTGAATTAATGGTCAGAACCAATACATCATTCCATGGTACACAGTTTACGGTTTCTGTGGATTTACTCGGGCACGGTTGTACAACAGGCATATCAGCAAGTGACCGTGCTAAAACAATAAAAGCACTGGTTGATCCGAAAACAAAACCGGAAGATTTGGGCCGCCCGGGACATGTATTTCCATTAAAAGCCAAACCCAGGGGCGTTCTGCGAAGACCAGGCCATACAGAAGCTGCTGTTGATCTGGCCAGGCTCGCCGGATTAAAACCAGGAGGAGTGTTGGTCGAAATCATGAATGAAGACGGTTCAATGGCCCGTTTGCCTGAATTAATCTCCATTGCAAAAAAGTTCAAGCTGAAAATTATTACTATTAAAAGCCTTATTGCTCATTTGCTGAAATATGAAAGTATTATTATTAAAGGTGAAAAGGCAAAACTCCCTACCAAATATGGTAATTTTACCATCATTCCTTTTATTCAGAAATCAAACGGGCTGGAACATGTAGCACTTATCAAAGGCGAATGGACCAAAGATGATCCTGTTCTTGTCCGTGTTCATAGTTCATGTGTTACCGGAGATATTTTCGGCTCCTACAGGTGCGATTGTGGCTCACAGCTTCATGAGGCTATGCGTATGATTGAGGCTGAGGGTAGGGGGGTAATTATTTATCTTAGCCAGGAGGGAAGAGGTATCGGACTTTTTAATAAAATAAAGGCATACAAGTTACAGGAACAAGGTCGGGATACTGCTGAGGCAAACCTTGACCTCGGTTTTGAGGTCGATGAACGAGATTATGGAGTGGGGGCCAGTATTTTACATGCACTGGGTCTGGGGAAAATAAGGCTGATTACCAACAACCCTGTAAAACGCGCAGGTCTTGAAGGATATGGTATTACTATTGTTGAAAACGTGCCGCTTAATATTCCGCCTAACGAACATAATTTATTCTACCTGAAAACAAAGAAAAATAAGATGGGCCACCTGCTTGAACTCCTCGAAGATGATGATTTCAAAATTAAGGATTCATAATCTGCCTTATTATGAATGAGCAGATCAAAAAACTTCGCATTGTTTTCATGGGCACGCCGGAGTTTGCCGTTGAATCACTAAAAGCACTCATTAATGACGGTCAGAAAATTGTAGCTGTGGTAACCGCAACTGACAAGCCGGCTGGCAGAGGAAGGTTAATTCAATCTTCACCTGTTAAGGATTTTGCACTGAAAAACAAATTGCCTATACTTCAGCCTTCAAACCTGAAAGAAGAAGCATTCGTAAAACAAATTAATGAGTTGCAACCCGACCTGCAGGTTGTTGTGGCTTTCAGAATGTTACCCGAAAAGATATGGAAAATCCCACGATTTGGTACTATTAATCTGCATGCTTCACTATTGCCCCAATACCGTGGCGCAGCACCAATAAACTGGGCAATTATAAACGGAGAGAACTATACAGGTGTTACTACTTTTTTTATTAATAACGAAATTGATACTGGTGATATTCTGTTTCAGGAAAAGGTTGAGATCCTTCCCTCGGACAATGCCGGCACACTGCATGACAAATTAATGCACAGCGGTGCGCAATTACTTGTCCGCACCGTAAATGCCATTGCTGACGGAAACTATAAAAAACATTCACAAAATAAGATTCCTGTTGATGAAAAATTAAAATCAGCGCCTAAAATAACAAAAGAAGACTGCAGGATCAACTGGAAGGATGATGT